>JAGXIE010000171.1 GCA_024635765.1 Flavobacteriaceae bacterium
AACAGAAAAATCTGCCATCTTAAAAAGACAAAGTTCCAATCTGCGGTTGAATGGTATACTTGATAAAAAAGTACAGGTGTTGTAACCAACCACCAAATAAAAATAATCGCACTAATGAAAAAATTGATTGATTTATAAAATAAAAGCAACCTATCTGATTTGAGAATTTCATAAAAATAAAATATCGCGCACAACAGAATTATAATTGCACCAAATATTTTAATAAATGGAATCGATCTGTTAAAGAAATCCTGAGGATTTAAAAAAAGATAGATTATAGAACTAACTATAAAAATAGAAGTCAATATTCTAACAGCTCTTATATGGGTTTTAATATTTAAAATCTTTTGGTAATAGTAAGAATAGAATAAAGCACTTCCAATTGACCAAAAAAGTGTATAGAACCAATAATTTTTCTCAAAATAGGAATCTTGCAAATAGACTTCAACCCTATTTAAAACATCATACTTTCTTACCATATTTGGATATGAGCCAATAAGCTCAATAATAACAACATAGACTAAAAACCAAATGAAATATTTTATGTTGGTATCTTCGTACTTTTTATAACATAACAAACCAGTTAAAGCAGCGATGATCTCAACACAGTGTGTTAAAAGGGTGTAATTATGTTTTAGGAATTCGTCCAAATAAGTTATATATGATTCGTTTTTAATGGATGATCCGGCTTGCACCATATAAAAGCAAATGCAAAAGTTAAATACATAAACATGTTTGCAAACAGAATGATATCCCTTCTTAAGAATATAAACTCCCAATCGGCCGTACTATAATATATTTGATAAAATACCAAGGGTGTGTATATCAAAAAATAGATAAAGAAGACCGCAGCAATATAAAAGTTCATCGATTTATAAAATGACATGATTTTATCGCTGTTCAAGAGTTCTAAAAAATAAATCACTACACATAACATAATTTGTATAACTCCCAGAAACCATATAAGTTTCATCTGGGCAGTGTAATACACTTGGTAAAATAAAACTAATGAAATAATGATCCCTAAAGAATATATAAGAGTTGCATTTTTTATAATTTTCTTATAAATTCTTCCTTTGAGCACTCTAAAAAAGTAAAATGATAAAAACAATGCACTTCCAATTTCCCAAAAGATGGCATACCATAAATGATTTCGTTCTAACAGAGTGCCTTTTTTCCATTGGTAGAGCCAATTTAAAGAATCATAAGTTATTGAAAACCTAGGATAATACCCCAACAGCTCCACGAAGACCACATATATTAAAAAATAGATAAAATACCTAACGTCAGTATGTTTGAATTTCTTTAAAAATAACAATCCCATTGCACCTGTGAGGATAATTACACCTTCATTTAAAATGTAAAAGTAATTCTGACTGAAGTATTCTTTCAAAGGGCGGATATTTTATTGAGGATAATTCGCTGATGGTGGATCGCCACCTTCTCCTCCATTTAATCCATCACCTCCGGGGATATCCGGACTTGGAGCCGCAAAATTGAAATTGAACAAACTCATACTGCCTTCAGCCAGGTTTTTAGTCCCAGTAGGAACAAAAAACATCGTCGTATAGCCAACCTCATTTGTCGTGTCAGGGTGTGCACCTAAATAGATTCGAACACCATCCATTGTGTACCCTAAATCCGTAGCTTGCTTTTCAGCGATGCTTAAATAAGAACGAACGTCACTTAAAGAATACCAAGACGACCGATTGTCTGGTCGTTTTACGATAGAATCGCTGATTAATTGATGTCTGGAATTAAAGGCTTGATCTAAAACTTTAGCTTCATCAGGAGTAATAATACCCTTAGGGTCAGCTACTATTTCTTCAGTAGAAGTTTTATTATATAGGAAATATACAATTGCTGCTCCCATAAGAGCTCCGACTAAAAAAACAAAGAAATTTTTCATGTGAATGGTTTTTGGTTAGTGAATCTTTATAAATATATTAAAAAAATCACAAGCATCAACTAACGGTTATAGTTTACCGCTTATAATCAATATTGAAATCTCAAAATTAAATTTTTAAATCTACAATTATTTATCCTAACCAACCTTCTCTATCCAAGCTACGATATTGAATCGCTTCGCTGATATGTGAACCGTTTAAGTCGTCCACACTTTCTAAATCAGCAATAGTTCTTGCCACTTTTAATATCCTATCATAAGCCCTCGCCGACAAATTCAGTCGTTCCATCGCTGTTTTGAGGAGTTGTTTCGAGGCTTCATCGAGTATGCAATATTTCCTTATTTGCTTGGAATTCATTTGTGCGTTGTAATGCACATTTTCATTGTCCTCAAAGCGTTTGGTTTGTTGCTCCCTTGCTACCGTTACACGTTTTCGAATATCAATTGAGGACTCTCCTTTTCTGTCATCTGATAGTTTTTCAAAAGGTACTGGCGTCACTTCGATATGGATGTCAATTCTATCCAATAAGGGTCCGGAAATCTTACTTAAGTACCGTTGCATTTCATGTGGCGAAGACGTAACGGGAGAGCCTGGATCATTAAAATAACCACTTGGGCTCGGATTCATGCTAGCTACCAACATAAAACTACTTGGGTAGGTCACTGTGAATTTTGCCCTAGAAATAGTCACTTCCCGATCTTCCAAGGGTTGACGCATTACTTCCAGAACATCACGCTTGAATTCTGGTAATTCATCTAAAAACAATACACCATTGTGTGATAAAGAAATTTCTCCTGGTTGTGGATAACTTCCACCTCCCACCAATGCGACATTCGAAATCGTATGGTGAGGACTTCTGAAGGGTCGTTGTGACATCAAACCCATATTGGCCTTTACACGTCCCGCAACGGAATGAATTTTTGTGGTTTCCAAAGCTTCACGAATCGTCATTGGCGGTAAAATACTTGGCAATCGCTTCGCCAGCATCGTCTTACCTGCGCCAGGTGGTCCTATCAAAATAATATTGTGTCCTCCTGCTGCGGCAATTTCCATACAGCGTTTAATGCCTTCCTGACCTCTTACATCTGCGAAATCGAATTCTGGAAAATCTAGGTTTTTATAGAATTCTTCTTGGATATTGATGGTGGTTTGTTCTAATGGTTCGCCTTTATCGAAATAATTGATGACCTGCTCTATATTATCAATTCCATAAACATTCAAACCATCCACAATTGCAGCTTCTTTTGCGTTTTGAATGGGAAGTATAAAGTTTTTAAACCCTTCCTCCTTTGCTTTAATAGCTATTGGCAAAGCACCCTTGATAGGTTGTAAATTTCCGTCAAGGGATAGTTCTCCCATGATTAAAAATTCTTCAAGATTATCAGCTTTTATCTGATCTGTTGCTACTAGTATGCCTATTGCCAGTGTCAAATCATAGGCTGAACCTTCCTTGCGAAGGTCCGCTGGTGACATGTTGATGATGATTTTCTTGCCTGGGATTTTGTATCCGTTGTTTTGTAATGCCGCTGCGATCCGGAAATTGCTTTCCTTGATGGCATTGTCGGGAAGTCCTACCAAATGATAGCCTACTCCATTATCTACATTGACCTCCACCGTAACGGTTGTGGCCTCTACGCCGAAGACGGCACTACCGAATACTTTTTTGAGCATAGTTGATTATTTGGTTAAAAATAGCAAAAAAAAATAGTCATCCAATTCAATCAAAAAAATTGTTTACATTAGTTCTGTTAATAAATTGAAATGAACCCAACCAAACGCATCGGATTTCTTTTAGGCCCATTACTATTCATCCTTATTTTATTTTTCTTTGAACCCGAAGGTTTATCGCCACAAGCCAGAGCTATTTTGGCTTCCACTGCTTGGATAGCGGTTTGGTGGATTACCGAGGCCATCCCCATTGCCATTACGGCTTTATTACCTATTGTGTTATTTCCGCTTACGGGTGGATTGGATTTGGATACCACCACGAGTGCCTTTGGACATAAATATATATTTCTTTACATGGGTGGATTTATCATTGCCATCGCTATTGAGAAATGGAATCTGCATCGTCGCATCGCTTTGAATATTATCAATTTTATAGGTTCTGATATCAAAAAGATCATTTTGGGTTTTATGGTTGCTACGGCTTTTTTGAGTATGTGGATCAGCAATACCGCTACTTCAGTAATGATGCTACCGATTGGTATTGCCATCATTACTCAATTGAAAGATAATCCAAATACAGCTGAAGACGAAAATCGACTATTCGGAAAGGCATTGATGCTCTCTATTGCCTATAGCGCTTCGATTGGTGGTATTGCGACATTGATTGGCACACCACCAAATTTGGTGCTTGCTGGTGTGGTGTTGGATACCTACAATTATGAAATCACCTTTTTACAATGGTTTATGTTTGGGTTTCCGATTTCGGTAATTCTGCTCTTTATCTGTTGGAAATACCTAACGAATCATGCGTTTAAATTTCAACAAAAAGATTTCCCTGGTGGAAAGCAGGAAATAAAACGCCTATTGAGCAATTTGGGCGCTATGAAATATGAGGAGAAAATGGTGGCCTTTGTTTTTGGACTAACAGCTTTTTTCTGGATTACGCGTTCATTGCTCTTTGATAAGTTGTTGCCAAAACTTGATGATACTATTATTGCAATCGTATTTGCTGTAGTTCTATTCTTGATTCCTTCAAAAAACAAAAAAGTAAAACTGATGGATTGGGAAGATGCTGTAAAATTGCCTTGGGGCATTATCTTACTCTTTGGAGGTGGCATGGCATTAGCGAATGGATTTGAAAGCAGTGGTTTGGCACAATGGATTGGGAGTCAAATGACCACTTTTGCGGGATTGACGACTATCATTCTTTTATTACTATTAATTGCTGCTGTGAATTTTTTAACTGAAATAACTTCCAATTTGGCAACAACTGCTATGTTACTGCCTGTCTTGGCACCAATGGCATTAACCGTAGACATCCATCCGTTTGTATTGATGGTCGGTGCAGCAGTTGCGGCTTCTTGCGCATTTATGCTTCCCGTAGCAACACCGCCGAATGCCGTGGTGTTCGGATCTGGTTATTTACGGATTCCTGATATGGTAAACAAAGGGATTGTGATGAACATCATTTCGATTATCATTCTGACCCTATTTGTGTATTTCGTGCTACCTATCCTCTGGGATCTTACAGTAGAAGGGTTTCCTGAAGCTTTGAGAAAATAGTGGCTAGTGTTTATTTAAAATCTTTTAGGCTTTTTCTTGGACAAACTCTAATGCACGTCTTTCATTGTAATACACATTCTTATTCTCAACAAAACCAACATGACCTCCATATTTTGGCATTTCTAAAAATATATTTGAGTTATTTTTAGCTGCTTTGACTGGATAACATTCTGGTGACAAAAACGAATCGTTAAGTGCGTTAATGATGAGTGTTGGGATTTTGATATTGGGCAGAAATTGAAGACTACTACTTTTTTCATAATAATCATCGGCATCTTTAAATCCATGGGCTTTAGAGGTATAGATATTGTCAAAATCCTTCAATGTTTTTATGGACTCAAAATCTTCAAGTAATAGTTCTTCTGGGAAATTTTGCTGCTTCAGCTTTAGGCTTTTAAGCAGGTGTTTTTTGAATCGGTCGTGAAATAAAATGTTCCTAAACGCATGTAATTCTTGTGCTGATCCTTTTAAATAACAAGGAACAGAAACCGCAATGGCAGCTTTAATTTGTGGTAACACATCATTACGTTCTCCCAAATATTTTAAAATAATGTTGCCACCCAGACTCACGCCCTTTAGATAGATTTCTGAATAGTTCTTTTTGCCAATCGCATGTTTAATAACTTCATTCAAATCGTCTGTCGCACCAGAATGATAGGAATAATAGTTGCGATTGGGTTCGCCACTACAACCTCTAAAATTAACACTCAAGGCATCAATGCCATTATCATTGAATAGTTTTGCTGTTCCTGTAATATATGGTCGCTGTGCATGACCTTCTAAACCATGTAAAAGAATAATAACCTTATCCGAATTCTCACTTGCATAACTCCAATCGAGATCGACAAAATCTCCATCAGGCAAATTCATTCGTTCACGTTTTTGGTGCACACTAGTAACATTCCTAATCAATCCTGAATAGACTGTGGAAACAAATCCTTTACGAAAAAAATAGGGTGCTTTGTAGGTTGATTCAACGATTGGCATTTTGTTTGTTGTTTGTTGTTTGTTGTTTGTTGTTTGTTGTACAAAATTATAATTCTAAATTGATAAACTTAAAGTTTTTGCTATCAAACAGACCTTTATCACTCAATTTTAGAGAAGGAATTACCAACAGAGCCATAAAAGACAAGGTCATATAAGGAGCGTTAAGTTTACTACCAAGTTGCTTTGCCATTTTATCTAATTCTGCATATTGTTTCCCAACAGTTTTTCCATCTTTATCACTTATAATTCCGGCAACTGGAAGCGGAAGGATTTTCTCATGGGAATCAGAAACAGCACAAATGCCACCTTTATTTTCAATCAATAAATTTACTGCTCTGCAAATAGATTCATCTGAAACGCCAATTGCAATTATATTGTGCGAATCATGACCAACAGAAGAAGCAATCGCACCCTCTTTAAGTCCAAAATTATTGATAAAGCCTATCGCTGTTTTTTCATTATTATATCTATTGACTACGGTCATTTTTAGAATATCATCTTCGACGTTAGAAACCAGATTACCATCCTGAAACAGGCTTTCTGCGATAATTTCATTGGTAACCAATTGACCTTCCAATGCTTCAATTACTCTAATTTGCTTTGCTGTAGATTCACATTTAAAATCCGAAATTTCTTTTTTATCAGTATTGAAATTGTTTGGATTTTCAAAATTAACCGATGGAATAAAAGAATTTCCATTGTCAAATACCAACTTGCCATCAATATATGTTTGAAGTGTTTTAAAATGTTTTAAATCTTCTACGACAATGAAGTCCGCAGGATCTTCAACTTTTAACAAGCCTACCTCCAGATTATAGTGCTTCACAGGATTAATGCAAGCCATCTGTAATATTTTAAAAACATCTATACCTTTAGCTACAGCTCTTACGCATAAATCATTGATATGATGGACCACTAGATCATCAGGATGCTTATCATCACTGCAAAACATCATAGTTTCAAAATGCTCTGGAATCAAATCCGCCAATGCTTCAAAGTTTTTGGCCGCACTACCTTCACGAATGAGAACCTTCATGCCTTTTTGCAGTTTTTCTAATCCTTCTTCATAGGTGAAACACTCATGATCTGTTGTAATTCCCGCTTTAATGTATTTGGAAAGATCATCACCACGCAATCCTGGTGCGTGACCGTCAACTGGCTTGCGATAATGTTTTGCCCAAGCGATTTTTCTCATGACTTCTTCATCATCAAAGAGCACACCTGGATAGTTCATCATTTCGGCCAAATATTTAATATCTGGATTTTCGAGTAATTTCTTGATATCCTCTGAATCGATGACCGCTCCAGCGGATTCAAAATCAGTTGCAGGGACACATGAAGGGGCACCAAAATTAAATTTGAATGATACCTTTTTCCCATTTTCTATCATGAATTTAACGCCTTCTATTCCAAGTACATTTGCTATTTCATGTGGATCTGAAACCGTTGCCACCGTTCCATGGGTGACCGCCAAACGAGCAAATTCAGAAGGTACAAGCATCGAACTTTCTATGTGAATATGGGCATCGATAAACCCCGGAAGTATGAAATGGTCAATAGTGTGATCTTTTTCTGTAATGGACGTAATCTTTCCATTTTTGATGGTCATTTCTCCCTTATAAATTCTCTTGTTAGGAATATCGACGATTTGCCCTTTTAAAATCATTTATGAAATTCTATTTTGAGTATTTGATTTGTGCGGTCATCAACTTTAAAGCGGTCATCAGCTCGTTTTCCAATGATCCAAACGATATCATTTCCTGAACATAGCAAACTGATATTTTCTTTATCAATTAAGGATAATTTTTCATCTTTAAAATACTTGCTCAATTTCTTTTTGCCTTTCATTCCGAAGGGATAAAAATAATCACCTTCTTCCCAATTGCGCAATTTTAATGGGAATTGCAACTTTTCCTTATCAACATAAATTATGAATTCATTAACTTCAGATAATTCTCCAACATCACTAAAAGTCAAATTACCTAAAGCAGTTTTTTCATTATCATTGTTAATATTGATTTTTGAAGAACTTTCTGCTCCAATTTCTGTCAGCAATAAAAAATCCCTATCCTTCAATAATCGATGGGTTTGAGAGAATACTTGCTTACCAGATTGTGCACTCAACATATTGGCGATGTCGTTCCATTCGGTAAAATTGAAACCTTTTAGTAATTCATAAAGGTATGCTTTCGGGTTTGAGAGGTTCTTTAATTTTTTAATGTCCAACTTTATTGTGCTATCATCTACAGAAACAATCTTTTTTTGAATCTTGGTTATAGCGTCATCCATAATTTCCTGACTATCATTGAGATGGGATATGGTTTTTTGAAAACTCTGTAATAGTTGTGGATTCATCTGTTTTAAAGTTGGAATGATATCATGTCGCAACTTATTACGGAGATATTTATTGGATGCATTGCTACTATCGTCCCTCCATTTGATTTTTTTTCCTATGGCATAAACTTCCAAATCTTCTCTAGAAAATGGTAATAAAGGTCTCACAATGTTGCCGTTCATTTCTGGAATTCCAGTGAGGCCATCAAGACCTGTGCCTCTAGTGAAATTGATTAAGAATGTTTCGAGATTATCATCTGCATGGTGAGCAGTAAGAATGTAGTCAAAATTAAGCTGTTCTGCCAATTCAGCAAACCAATCATAGCGCAACTCTCGTGCGGCCATTTGTATAGAAACAGAATGCTCCTTCGCAAACGCTTCGGTATCAAAACATTCGATAAAAACTTCCAAATCTAAATCTTCTGCCAATTGCAAAACAAAATTTTCATCAGCATCACTTTCATCACCTCGTAGATTGAAATTGCAATGTGCTAAAGCTAATTTTAAACCTGATAAATAGCACAAATGTGTCAAGACAACACTATCGAGCCCTCCTGAAATTGCAATCAAAATTCTTTTTTCTTTTAAAAAAGGAAGGTTGTTTGATATATGATTTTGAAAGGATGTGACCATGTTCAAAAATACAATTTTTGAACCAAGGAAATGACAGATTATTAATTTTTCAAAATAATAAAATAATCCCACTCTAATGGATTTCCAATACCTACACTTGGCGTATAGAGAAACACATTAATTGAACTATTTGGATTACTGGATCGGTATTCTGAAACCAATTCTAAATTATCAATGGCATTCCACATTGAGGAATAATCTATATCTTCTGGGTAATAGGCAAATTCATCATAGATCACATTTTGAAAAAGAGAAAGAGATGGTAATTCTAATGAATTGTCGATTGTATTAAGGCTTTCAGCACTTATAAATGTATCGGGAAAGGCTATTTCTCCTGTTCCTAACCAAATAATTGTACCGTCAAAAATCACTTCATCTAACTGATTATAAAATAATTTAATGTTACCAAAATCACCAGGAGCCTGATATTCAAAAGAAATTTCAAAATTGTCTGTGCTTTCCTCAAAGATTAACTCTTTTGCGCCTTCCAAAGAATGTGCAGTATAATCAACTTTTAATAGTAAAACCTTATTGCTTTCTATAGGCACAGTAATGGTCTCATCAGAATTTGAACAGGTAAATAAGCATATAAAAATTACAAATAAAATAAAACTCTTCATGATCGTTACAATTGTTTAGTTTCTAATAAGATGCATTTTTTCCAAAAAGGTTGCGTTCCTTAAATTACAAAAAATTATTTATTAAGTTAATTCTTAAATATATAAACTATCGGTTAATGAGAAAATCGTAAAAATTTCTTAACTTTAAAAATGTCACTATTAAAAAATCTGGGTTATGACAATATCAAAAAAATCTTCAGAGCGAAATGTCTTTGATAAAAAAGTACTTTCCAATGTTCAATATCTACATCCTTATGTCAAGCATCGGCTATATATAGCAGAATCAACCAGAATAGTGCCTAAAAACATGTATTCGTCAAATGGAATTATTGATGATTGTGTGATAAAATTATATGAGAAAGGATATGATTGTGACGCTGATGTACATCATATTAAGTTGAAATTATTTCAATTAGTCGATGACCATCTAGAGAAGCTCTTTATCAAAGAAGCTTATCACCAAAAAACAATCAGCACCAACAACATACTGGAGGAAGAATTGTATCGATTGAAAGAATCTTTCACTATTGATGCAGAAAAAGATTTTATGATGTTAGAACAGTTGGATGACATTTCTTATCACCAACACGATCATGACTATGAAATTTTTGTGTTTGACGACCATAATAGTAAGATTTTGAATGAATTTGGTTCTAAAACAGATTCGCTACAGACCAATCGTACGAGAATTGGGAAATTTTATAATTGGCTACCTATAAGAGTGGCAACTATTGTGGACCTATATACTTTTGGGAAATTAAGCTTCAATGAAATTGCCGAAATTAAAAAAATCGAAGTTTGTAGAGTCGAAAAAATACTGAAAGAAGTAAAAAAACAGTTTCGAACGCATTTGGAATAAATTCAACTGGTTTCATCGACTAGAAACTATGCTGACTTAAGACTAATTTTCCAGCACTTCGCGCATAGCTTTAGCTTTCAGTAAACATTCTTCATATTCATTTTGAGGATTACTCTTTGATGTAATCGCTCCACCAACGGAATAAGACACATATTTTTTTGAAGCATTGTATAAAATACTTCGGATGATGACATTAAAATCAAAATCGCCTTCAGGAGAAAAATAACCAACTGTCCCAGAATACAGTCCTCGCTTGGTTTCTTCGAGCTCTTCGATGATTTTCATGGCGGAAATTTTTGGAGCGCCTGTCATGCTTCCCATTGGAAAGGTAGTTCTTATGACATCCACTGGGCTTGTTTCACTTTTAATTTCAGCAGTAATGGTCGATATCATTTGATGCACTTGATCAAACGTATATATTTTGCATAATTCCTCGACCTTAACGCTACCTTTAATTGCTGTATGGGACAAATCATTTCTGACCAAATCAACAATCATGATGTTTTCGCTACGCTCTTTTTCATCCTCCTCTAGTTGTTGCTTTAGCTCTTGATCTTCAATGATATTATCAGAACGCTTCGCCGTACCTTTTATCGGTTGGGATATAACAGTATTCCCTTGCTTTTTAAGATAGCGCTCTGGCGAAGCAGACATCAAGTAGTGATCATTGAACTTTAAAAAAGTCGCAAATGGTGGTTTCGAAATTCGGTTGAGCTTATCATAGGTTTCTATAGGATTGATGACCACATCATCGGAATAAAACTCTTGACAAAAATTCGCTTCATAAATATCACCTCGATGAATATGAGATAACAAGGCATTGATTTTTTCAAAATACTCGTCCTTATGAATACGCAATTTTATTTTAATAGTCTCATGCTTCTCTGATGCGTTCGGAATGAAAGGATCGGAATAAAATGATGAAATTTGCTCTAAATCTTCATGCAATTCGTCTTTAACCAAATTCATGTAATGAGTTTCCACCAAGTTTCCTTTAAATAAAAACAATTTTTTAGGTTGAAAAAAATACAAATCCGGAAATTCCAGTCCATCAAAATTTTCTGATTTTAAATTCTCCAAATCGTTTTTCAGGTCATAGGTAAGATATCCGAAGATCCAATCGTTTGTGACACTTTGGTACTCTTTCAATTTGTCAAAAGCCTGATAGTAATCGGTTTTGATACTGGTGAAAGCATCTACCGCTAAAATAGCATCATAACTTTCATATCGCTGATGGTACCTATTTGAATCGAGCCAGGCGACATCCTCAAATTGTTGGCTCCAAGTCAATATTTTTTTTTTATATTGCTCAACGTTCGTAATATGATTTTTTTGAATGTGTCTCAAATGAATAGTAATGGAAATTCTCCTCAAATTTATTAAGAAACTCTCAATTAAGTTTAAAAAAAGCCCTTTTAAAAATCAAACCATCAAGATTAAGCCATGAATCAAAATCCACGATCAATTTCTAAAACACGTTTATTATTATTCTTTGCAGCACTATTGTCAGTGTCAATAGTCTTGAGTCAAGAATATTCTAACCTCAACGCCAACTCTAAAATAGGCACAGAAACCAAAGATTTTAATGGCTTGGTAACAAACGAAGATAATGAAAATCTTTCAGATCAAAACAATCATATAGCATTGAATAACAGCTTTTTTTATGAGTTTTTAAAACCTATTGAAACCTCTGAATCTTCAAAGAACAAAGCTCCAAAATGGAAAAAGTTTAAAAGTGAGCTAGGTGCTTTTTCTGTTAATTTACCTGGAGATCCAAAGGATATGTCGCGTGACACACCCAATCCTTTAAATGAAGATGGGGATCCTTATCATATAAATATGTACTCGGCCAGTGATGAGAAGAATGACGTATTTTATTTAGTTAGGTATAACGACATGCCAAATGGCTATTATTTAAGTGATAGACAGGCAGGTTTTGCTTCGATACAAGAAGGTCTAACAGGAAAGGCAGTATTGCTGTCAGACCCAAAAGAAATCACGCTTTCAGGTACAGAAGGTATTGAATTGGAAATGCTAATGCAAGGTGATTACCATGCCATCATGAAAATTTTCATACGTGGCAATCGTTTTTATGTCCTTATGGCCCAAAAAATAAATAAAACAGAAAAAATCTCTGCTAATGATGGTTTTTTTAAGAGTTTTAAACTTGAAGAGTACGCAGAAATTGAGCCAACAACTTACCAGCCAAATGATGCTGATTTCAAAGTAAGCCTTTTTGATAATGTCAAAGTAACTAAGGATACAGTAGGATACGAAAGTTCACGTCTTAAACAATCCACAAATTACTTTTCAGTAAACCCAACTTCAGGGGGACTCTACCATATCAATCGTGGTGAACTTCAGGAATATGTGCAAATTAAAGATTTAAAAGAATTTTATGATGAGCATATCGAGCTTTATAAGGAATGGAACGATTCTATAATCTCCCAAAGAGAAGTAAATATTGATGGAAAGCAAGGTAAAGTGTTTGCTTTGGAAAATAAATATTCAAAAATGGTGGAACTTCATCAAATGTGGATTGATAATGATCAACTTTATGTGATGACGGGTTATTTATCTGAAGAAGAACGTAAAAATTCTTTATCGGATTTAATATTCGATTCGTTCAAAAATGACTCTTCAAAAAATCCGCAATTTGACAGATTCTCTTCAAAATCTGATTTATTACTTCGGGATTTGCAGTCCACTGATTCCTTGCAATTTAAAAGAGCATTAGGTTCTTTTGAGTACTATAAATTTGAGCCGACAGATTTACCAAAACTATATCAATCATTAAAAGAAACCTATCAGGATACGCTCTATGCTAACGCAATCAAGGAAATAATAATTAGTGTGTTTCCGACGACTCATGATGCAAAAACTATCGAGAATTTAAAATCTCTTTATACAACCACATTCAAAGATGACCAAGAAATTAAATCTGCAATCATTTCTACCATTCCTAATATTGATGAAGAGAATGCTTTAGATGTTTACAAGCAGCTCTTGACAGAATCTCCACCGCTATCTTCAGAGAATTATTATTGGGAAATTTTGTCACCATTCCGAGACTCGATTCAGTTTACCGTTGACAATTTTAAATTGTTAACATCTTTGATGGAGTATGATCTATACAGATATTCCATTTTAAATATCGCAACAGATCTCATCAAAAAACATCCAGATAGAAAGAGTTTAGTTTTAGACGAAAAGGACAGCCTATTAAAACATGCTAAAAAAGATCTTAATTTATATTTAAACACATTAAATGATAGTCTGGCTGACCAATATAAATATTCTGGATTGATGTATGCATATTTGAGCTTTTTCAACGACACAGCTTTGAATACAGTGCTTTCAGATGAGTTTACGAATAAAATAATCGAAGTAGAAGAAAGCCAGTGGTATGTAACCCATGCGCTTACCTCAAGAATAAGAAGTCAACAGCTCACAGATAAAAGCATTGTAAATAGGTTATTGGATAGTTTAAACCATCGATTTGACATAATGAAAGCTTTCCACGACATAGGCAAATTTGAAGAAGTGCAAGACAAATATAAGGAAGCAGAAGCTTTTGCTGAGTTGTCGATACATTCTTATTTGTCCGAAGACGACTATGAACCTGAAAGTTCACTAATAATGGGGGAAATTTCGAAGAACAATGAAATATATTATGCCTACAAAGTAAAATATGATGAAGGTGAAGAAGCTCTTACCTCTTATATCGTAACAGTCGGACCAATTAAAGACGTTTCAAGGATGGATGAGTTACAGTTATATGAAGTTCATACCGATTGGGAACAATTGGATATAGCTAAATGGGAATCGCAAGCGGAAAAGTTGATTCCAGCAAATTCTACAAATGAAGATTAAATAAATTAAGGTGTATGTTGACCATTCAAAATGGCAAACTGAAAATAGGTATTAAAAAAATAGGTGCCGAACTTTGCGAAATATCGTCTATAATTAACGGTACCCAATTTATGTGGAATGCCAATCCAGACATTTGGGGAAATTTTGCACCTAATCTATTTCCAATCGTTGGAATGTTAAAGGAAGAAACATACTATTTTAAAGGCGAAAAATACCATTTATCAAAACATGGCTTTATTCGTAATAATCCTAATTTTCAAATAGTTGAAGAATCTGGAGACAAAATATGTTTGAAACTTTCATTTGATAAGGAGTCATTAAACATTTACCCTTTTAAGTTCGATTATTATGTGATATATGAATTAAATCAGAATAATCTCAATATCACCTATAAAGTAGTTAATTTAGATTCCAAAGCAATCTATTTTTCAGTTGGTGGACATCCCGCTTTTAAATGTCCTATCTATGAAAATGAAAGCTACTCTGATTATCAATTGATTTTTGAGTCAGAAGAAATGTCTGAAACACACCTCCTAAACCTTCAATCTGGATTAGTAACTAACAAAACCAAACCAGTGTTTGATACTCCCAAAAGCATTCAGTTACGTCATGATTTATTTGATAACGATGCCTTGATTTTCAAATATCTAAAATCTCGCAAAGTCAGTTTGTGTAGTCGTAACAACGGGAAAATTCTCAGCGTTCATTTCGAAGCTTTTCCATTTTTAGGGCTTTGGGCAAAACCGAATGCCAATTATGTTTGTATCGAACCTTGGATTGGTATCGCAGATAGTGAAAACACCAATCAGCAATTGACCGAAAAAGAAGGAATCATCAAACTTGATGAAAAAGAAGAATTTATGGCGAGCTATACCATTGAAATACACCAGCCTCATTTGGTCTAACCCAAATAATAATGGTAGCTTTGCAGCTTAATTCAGCATTGTGAGCTTTAGAGATTTAAATTTAAATAACGCGTTATACAACGCTCTTGATGATTTAGGATTCACGAATCCCACCCCGATTCAAGAGCAAGCCTTTGGTTTGGTAGCATCTGGTAAAGATGTTGTCGGTATTGCACAGACAGGAACTGGTAAAACCTTCGCTTATATGCTTCCCATTTTGAGAGATCTAAAATTCTCAAAGCAAGACAATCCCAGAGTCCTTATTTTAGTGCCAACACGTGAATTAGTAGTGCAAGTTGTTGAAGAAATTGAAAAACTTGCAAAATATATCAACACAAGAGTTTTAGGAGTTTATGGAGGCGTCAATATCAACCGACAAAAGGAAGAAGTAGGCCAAGGTCTAGACATCATCGTGGCAACTCCAGGGCGTGTGTTCGATTTAGCAATGAGCCACGTACTCCAACTTAAATCAATACAGAAAGTTGTTATTGACGAAGTGGATGTGATGCTCGATTTGGGCTTTAGGCACCAATTGTTGAATTTGTTTGATATTATGCCAGAGCGCAGACAGAATATCATGTTTTCGGCAACGATGACGGAAGATGTAGACGAATTAATTAACGAATTTTTTGTGACACCTCAAAAAGTCACGGTGGCTGTTTCTGGAACCCCGTTAGAGAATATCAGTCAACATCGTTATGATGTTCCTAATTTTTATACAAAAGTTAATTTACTTAATCACATATTAAGCGACAAAGAGACCTATAATAAAGTTTTGATTTTTGTGGCTTACAAAAAAATGACGGACACACTATTTGAAAAACTTGATGAAAACTTCAAAGAGGAATTGTGTGTCATCCATTCTAATAAAACTCAAAATTACAGACTTCGAAGCATTGAGCAATTTCGTGAAGGCGCCAATCGCATTTTAGTAGCAACTGATGTGATGGCTCGTGGATTGGATATTGATAATGTAAGTCATGTCATTAATTTTGACACACCGCATTATCCCGAAAACTATATGCACCGTATTGGTCGAACTGGACGTGCAGAACGAACAGGCGAATCATTGTTGCTTTCAACTAAAGAAGAGCAAGAATATATAGACGAAATTGAAAAACTGATGGAGATGCGAATCCCATTATTGGAGCTTCCTGAAACTGTTGAAATTTCAACAGAGCTTTTGGAAGAGGAGCGTCCACAAATTAAGGAACGTAACAATCCTGTCAAACGAAAAAAGAAAACCCTAGGCGATTCTTTTCATGAAAAAAAGGAAAAAAACAAGAAAGAAAACCTAGGAGGTTCATATAGAGCTAAAATTGCCGCCAAATACAAAAAGCCACAAACCAGAGGTGACAAAAACTACAATAAACGAAACAAAAAAAAGTAATGACTTTTTTTGTTTACAAAAAAACTACTTTTTAGATAAATGTACCCACCGAATAATAAGGATTCCAATCCGACTAATCACAAATGTTAGAAGTCCAAAGCTAGCAGTGAGCAAAGAAACTTTTAAACCTCCAGCAAAAACTGCTGGATCTGGATCGCCCAATGCCTCTACAGAATCGAAAGCGCTGATCAAGCCTATAATAGACGCAAAAAAACCGATGACTAATCCCAATAGACTACTATCCGTCACTAATCGAAGCATTTTTTTAACTTGATCGTCGTTCCTATTCACATTAATGAAACCTTTTACCAAAAAATAAATAGACAAAAGGAAACAAATTAATATGAGTGACATCATCAAGGGACCGCCCTCATAAAAGCGGTCAACGAACGGGTTTAGTACAAGAACATAACTTGGAAATAATAGTGCTAATTTCATAACTGATTGTTTTTTGATTAATGTTAGTACAAACTTAAAACAGTTTTGCGCTCTAAAACTTTAAATGCGATGAATGACAGGATTAGTATAGGATATGACACTATGTTGAATCCCTTGTTAAACCTGTTATTCGTCTATAATTTAGCAGATAGCCTTAAAAATATAGTAATATTGTAGTGATATTAGAGCATCATGATTAAAAAAACCTTTGTTTTAAGGAAATTAGCCCAACTTGCATTGCATCTCGTTTTCTGGTGTGTCGTATTACTGTTTTTTACCTATTTTTTTGGTGCAGGAAGTAACAACTATCAGGATACCTTGCTTTTTTCGCTATGTCTCATGCCAATTACCATAGCAACAACGTATGTCTCCATATATAAGTTAATTCCCGACTATTTAATTACCAAACGTTACTTCCTTTTCGGGCTCTATAGCTTATATACATTCATAATTTCTGCATACCTCATCATGGTATCCATATTTTTTAGCTTAATCTATTTAGCCAACTTCGAATATAATGCGATGAATCCTATAACTAAAAACATCCTGCTCGTAATAACAGCGGTATATTTGGTGATTTTCATCGTCAGTGCTTTTAAACTCCTAAAATTGAATGTTCAACAAACAGAAAAAACTACTTCTCTTGAAAGAAAGTTTTTAGAAACGCAACTGAAATTGAAAGAGCAAGAACTGAACTATCTCAAAATGCAGATACATCCGCATTTTCTCTTCAACACATTAAATACCATCTATGGTTTCGCATTGAAGAAAGCAGACGAAACTCCAAAAATGATATTAAAATTGTCAAATCTGTTAGACTATCTCTTATATCAGGCTGACAAACCTTTTGTTTCATTAAAGGAAGAAATCAATCACATAAAAGACTATTTAGCTCTTGAAAAAATGCGATTTCATGATACGCTTCAGGTAACAATATCTGAAGAAAACATAACAGGACAGCACCAAATTGTACCTATGTTATTCATACCATTTGTTGAAAACAGCTTTAAGCATGGTCAAATAAAAAACGGAATTCTTAAAGTTTCAATTTCAATTATTGTGGAGAATGATAGAGTACTATTTACAATTGAGAATAGCACTAATGACAATAGCAAAGAGGATGATGGTATTGGTTTGGCCAATATTAAAAAACGCTTGGAGCTTATCTATAAAAACAAGTATCGATTAACAATCGAAAATGAACCGGAATCGTATAAAGTGAATTTATCAATTCCAACAATAATGCCATTCAAAAATGTTTAAGATAATTAAATGTCTTATTGTAGATGATGAAGCAATTGCCCGAGAAATTATTTTTTCCCACCTATCTAAAATTGATAATCTGGAGGTTGTAGCACAATGCAAAAACGCCCTTGAGGCTTTCAATTATATCAATAAGACTACTGTTGATTTAGTTTTTTTGGATATCAATATGCCAGAAGTTTCAGGAATTTCATTGGCCAAATCAATCAATAAAGACATCAGAATTATATTCACAACAGCCTATAGAGATTATGCAATAGATGGTTTTGAACTTCAAGCTGTTGATTATCTATTGAAACCAGTTGCCTTCGAAAGACTACTCCAAGCCGTTAATCTTTATTTTGAAGTCTATAATAAGCCTCAATCAGAGATAACTTTAAAATCCGAAACTACAGACTTCATATTCGTAAGATCAGATCGTCGAATGATTAAAATTGACTTGGAAACCATCATCTATATTGAAAGTTATAGTGATTATATAAAAATCCACCTCAAAAACGAGACAATCGTAACAAGAGAAACAATTAGTGCGATAGAAGCAAAATTGCCCAAAACGAGCTTCATAAGGATTCATCGTTCGTATATAGTGGCTATTTCATATATAAAGTCTTTTACGAATGATGCTATAACAGTATTAGACAAAGAATTAACGATAAGCAGAAGCTATAAAACGGATGTTCTAAAGCAGTTAGAAGCATATTAAAAAAAAAAGCAACCTGACTAGATTGCTTTTTAATTTTTTTATGTTACTCGTATATTATATTGCTAAATATGTAAAGCTCTGTCTTCTGTCGCAGCAAGGGCCGCTTCCTTTGTAGCTTCTGCAAAAGTTGGGTGTGCATGCGACATACGTGCAATGTCTTCGGCGGAAGCTCTATATTCCATTGCCACTACAGCTTCAGCAATCATATCTGCAGCTCGTGCTCCGATCATGTGGACGCCTAGTATTTCGTCTGTTTTTTTATCGGCAAGAATTTTTACAAAACCATCCAAATCCATACTGGCACGACTTCTACCTAAAGCACGCATTGGAAATTGACCAGTTTTATACTCTACTCCTGCTTCTTTCAATTCTTCTTCGGTTTTACCCACTGAAGCTACTTCTGGCCAAGTGTAAACAACCCCTGGAATTAAATTATAATCAATATGAGGTTTTTGTCCTGCTATAATTTCTGCGACCAACATACCTTCTTCCGATGCTTTATGAGCTAACATAGCCCCTTTCACCACATCTCCAATTGCATAAATATTTTTTGCGCTCGTTTG
>JAGXIE010000172.1 GCA_024635765.1 Flavobacteriaceae bacterium
AATTCAGGCAACACTAATTCTTTAATGTCCAGCTTGAAACCTGAATGAATTCTATTTTAATGAATTACTTAAGGTTGAGCTGTCTATGGTATTCTTTTTCGTCAAAACTGCCGATTGATTCTGTGATAAGGCCGTCCGCATCAAATTTTAATCGTTCCACACCACTCACGCGTACGGTGTTTCCAGTACCATTTGGTCCTGTATTTGTGCCAGTCAATGTCCAATGAAATTCTGCTCCTTTTGGTGTGATTGGAAAACTATCTAGAGCCACAACCATATCTGGAAAAGCGGTCATATAACTTTGGGCTACGGTTGCAATGGCTTCCCTGCCAACTGCTGGCGATTTATCATTGACTTTTAACGAGCCGGTGGGTGCAAAGAATTTTGAAAAAGCTACCGCATTCTGTCCAGACCATGCAATGGCATATTTTTTTCCGAAGTCCTTGTCAATTACTTTCATTTCACTATTTGTGTTTGATTTAGAATAATTTTTGCAATTGAAACAAAAAATAGATATCACTAAGAGTAATACAATACCTCTCATACTTGCTTTCATTGAATCTTGTTTTATTGTTTCATTTCAACTCGAATCAATCGAATGTATTCTGTCTTACTCAAATTGGTAACCGTATGCGGTGCTTCAGGGTTTTTCCACATGGTAATGGGAAATTTTAAAGGTTCGGGAAGAATTCTAGTGTCAAATATGACATTTCCTTCTGCGTCCGAATCGATAAAATCTCCAGCTTCCTGAATATATAAAACACTTGGCCATTGATGAAAATGCAATTTTTCTACTTCACCTGGTGCAAGTGTTACTTCAAGGACTCTAACTTTTTCGTTTTCCATAAGGACCTTATGGTTTTTTGGAGCTGCAATTATCGACTCTAGCTCTGGTGGCCAATCAGAAGGATCACCCGATTTATAGTTTAGGGTTTGGTCTAATGTCAGTTTTTGACCAATGGCAGCAGTGGTAAAAGCAAAAAGAAATAGGAGTGTAAGAAATGATTTAAAGGTTTTCATAATAGGTTTATTTATATTGTAATTGAAGTATCTGTTTTCTTTCTGTGTTAATACAAAATATTGTCAAGGACTTTATCTAGATAGCGTTCTTTCATTCCGAATTTTTTGTCTGTATTGAAAACTTCCAAGACTTCCTTTTTAATGTCTGCAATTTCTTTTGGAGAAAATGGATGCTTCCCAATGGCCTCTTCAATTTTTTCGAAACAGGCATCTTCGTCGTCTTCACAGAATTCTTTGTACAAACGATCAAATGTTTCAGGATCGGCCTTTGATTTGATCAACTCGATTTCTTGGTTTGATTCATGTTGATCAACTTTAGCACAAAACATTAAAATGTATATTTTCAATTCTGTTTTAGACCAATGTTTCTGAACATTTTTCATGATTAATGGATTTGAATTTTAATTAGCATATTGATTTAAAGTAGCTTCTACTGACTGAAATGGTAAACCGAGCTCACGTTCTGCCATCTGGCTTTGGTAGATGATTTTCGGCTGGTTTTTTGGTTTTTTATTGTTCAGCATAGCTGAGATATCTGAAACTGAATACGTTTCACTTGACAGCAAGTAATTTTTACCATGTAATCCTGATATGGTTGCTGCTTTATAAACTCCTTCTGCAACATCTTTGACATTGACAATTGCAAAATCGACATCTTTATCATAAAACATTTGTATCACGAGATTGGGTGCAATTTTGTTCTTGAACGAGAATTGCAATCCAGTCGAAGTTGAATCTTCACGATTTGATAAGGATTTTCCCATGACCATTACTGGTGATACACTTGTAATCTCAAAATCGAGATTTGGATTATCAATGATATATTCATTGACAGATTGGTTAGCAATGAATTTGGCCAAAGCATATGGATGACTTTCATCGCTCATAAATGGTGTGTCACTTTCGCTGTATGTGTCGGCAGGTGTTTTTCCCTCCGCTGGCATCGGAAAATTAGTGTTCCAGGCTGCAACGGAAGCAATAAGGACAACTTTTTCAACGGTCGGTGTTTCCTTAACAACTTTAAGGAAGTTATGAGTCCCTTTTATGGTTGGATTGTACAGTTCAGATTGTGCATCTTTAAAGTCTAGTTGAAAAGGGGTTCCTCCATGAATTATAATATCACAGTCCTTTACAAAATCCTTCAACTGTTTTTCGTCTTCAACATTCAGTTCACTTATATATAAGTGATCAGAATAATTAAGCTCCATCAAATGCTGATATTTTTCTTGTTTGGAAATATTGGTTGATGACACTTTTACTTCGAATCCGTTATCCAAAAATCGTTTCGTAATATGGCTTCCTATAAAGCCGGAACCACCGATAATGCCTACTTTTTTCATAGTGCTTATTCTTAAAAGTGGGTTGATTATTAAATTATATTATTGGTTAGCCAAAATTTTCATTCTTATCAGAATTGAAACTATAGCTTAAACTGTCGATTCTATTCAAAAAAAACTCACATTCTTTTCCTTTAGAATTTAAATTAGTGAGGTCATATGCTATAAAAACAGGCAGAACGACAATCGATATTGTTGATTTAATTTATTTTAAGACTAAAACTATAATCGTTTATGCTCGATTGCCGATTGTTTTCTCCACAATGCATCTGCCTGTTAGTATTATTCTATTTTGGTGGTGCAGGTGCTGAATAGCCTAACTGTTGGAATATGGCCAAATTATCTGCATACGCTTCTTCTTGGACTGCTTTTCCATCACTGTTAAATGTCCAAACGCTAAATCCAGGAACACTTATTTTTTTGTTTGTAGCTGGATTCCCCATAAATTCACCAGTGTTGGTTCCTGAAATTGTCCATGATATATAGGCTTTATTGCCTTTAATGTTATAGCTGTTTAAAGTGACGGTGAAGTTTTTAAAGGCATTATGATATAAATCCATCATCTCTCCATATTCTTTTGTACCTGTTTGAGTTTTAACACCGTTAGTGTGTCTCATAATATCTGGTGCCATAAAGCTGTACATAAGCTCTTTATCATTAGCATTCCAAGCTTTAACAGCAGTATCTATTGCTGATTTAATTGTTTTTTCATCCACTGACATGTTTTTTTCAGCCTCAATTGCTTGAACTTCCATAAGAATTTCTGAAGGATCAAACATTGCAACTTCCCTTACTATTTTACCATCTACAAATCGATACGTCAAATGGACAGGCATCGTAAATTCTTTACCATTTGCAGCCAAGGTTCCTTTCCATTCTAGCCAACTATTCACCCAAGTGTTACCATCGTCTGTAACCACCATTTCATATTCAGGATCTTCATTGGTAAAACCTCTTTTAGAATATAATTCATCATTTTGTTTATGCATTGCCACGGTTTCACTAGGTGACATAAACTCATCTTTTGGTGAATTAAAAAATGATTTTGAAGTATCTGCAAAGACGGACGTGTCGTAAGTTCGGTTATTGTAATTGTCGATAAGTTTTTTGACAGTTTCAATCTCTGGAGATTGTTGTGTATATCGTTTATCTTGTTGTTCGCAAGATGTGAAAAGGACTATTGCAAGTCCAAGTAATACTAATTTTTTCATTTTTATTGGCTTTAATTAAAACCTCACAGGTTATCATTTCCGTAGTTTCGGTACTGTGAGGTTTGGTTATTGGTTGGTTATTGTTTTGATGTATATCCTAATTCTGGTCTTATTTGGCCCTCAATTTTTTCATATCGCAAGGTGTTGACATACATGTCAAATATTAATTTTTGTAAATCTTCACCTAATAATTCCCTGTTCACTTTACCTTTTAGTTCCAAATCCATGGGGTCTTTTGCTGCGGTTGCTACCATAATATATTGACCATCGGTACCGAAGCCACTGTTGTAAACCCTATAGTATGCTGTAGATCCTTTACTTTCGTAAAGCTTCTTTAGTGCTTTTAATTTGTCATTTACTATGCTGGTATTGCTTGGTGATACGTACAAAACATGGTTTTCTCTGTAATTTTCACCTTCTGGTGTTTGAGTAATGCCAGTAGGCATATAAGATAGATCTCTGTTTAATGATAAAATATAATCTAGTTCGGTATCATAACATTTGTTCATTCTGGAAAAAAGGTCACTAACCTTTTCTCTACCTTCTTTCTCAATTAATTGTGCAACAAATGAAGGTTTATCCAAATCGGCCATATTTTTGATAGGTGTTAAATAGGAATAGTGAGAATTATTAGTTACAAAGGTTATCCATCTAGCGTCCTTAACTTCATTTTTTTTGACCATAGTCATCAACTCTGCAAGAATACCTTCATATTCTGTAACGTGAGATGGTTTTACAACATCTTCATGTACGCGATATAAATCTTGTGCATTGCTTATTGATGGCGCTGATAATATAGCAGCTACCATGAGTAGAAATATTTTTAATGTTTTCATAATTAATAGTATTTGAATGATTAATTTTTATTGCATGCTCAAATCTTTTGATAGCGTATATGTATAGCTCCAAATGTCTCCTACTGCAGCTCTAAATTTTGTGCGAGTTTCTTTTGTTTTTGCCTTACCATGCACACTTTCATATACCTTCCATACGCCGTCTTCATCTACGTCCAAAGCTGCAAAATCTTTATAGGGAGTCGATACAAAGTAATCACTTCCTTCACCTCCCATGACTCTATACCAATAACCTCTATTAGCGCCTTCTTTCGATTTCATAGTGGAAGAAATATCTTTTATAAGGTCATTAAAAGCTGCATCATCATTTACTGTAAAGTTGGTCACCCAAACAATAGTCATGTCTCCCAAAGGGGCTTTACGGCTTAATTCTGGAATAGATCTTGCCATATTAAACGCTGTACTTTCAACTTGAGGTGTTATAAATTCTAAAGCCACGGCTCGACATGCTTTTCCTGCCGAATCTTCTTTATCCATTTCAGCCCAATTGGCCATGTTTCCAGCAAGCACGTATACATTTCCTGTGCCTTGTAAACGATGCCATACATTCCATGTGTCCGTTCCGTTATTGTCTTTATAACATTTGTTCCATTTTTTTACGCCATCTGTGAATTTGCCATCATGGCCAAACTTTACCGTGAATTCGGTCAGATTCATAATAAAGCTTTCTTGTTCTTGTGATAATGAAATGTTTGGTATCAACAATAACATTGAAACCACAAATAAGGTTGTTTTAATAGTTTTCATAATAAAGTAATGTTTAAATGGTTAAATATAAATGGTTAAATAATCGTTTCTAATATACTGATAATCATAACAAAAAGAAACCAAGTAAGGACGAACAAGGGTATAACATGTCCGAACTAATCGATTTATTTATCGGAAGTCAATTAAGTAGCATGGAGCTTGTTCGTACTAAATAGTATGTAGTCTGTTGAGCAATTCCTCCTTGAGGGTTTTGCTTACGGGAATCGCTTTTTTTGCAATCACGATATGACTTGTGGCGACTTCGTCGATTTGGGATAGATTTACTATAAATGAGCGATGCACCCTAATAAAATGTCGATTTGGTAATTTTTCGTCCATATCTTTTAATGTCATTACCAGCAGATACTCCTTGTCTTTGGAGTAAATTCGACAATAATTTCGTTCAGCTTCGATATAAAGGATGTCTTTAATATCTACTTTTACCATTCTTTCATGGTGGCGCACAAAAATGCAATCGCTCAATATAAATGGTGAGGATTTTTCTTCAGTGAGGGTTTTTCCCGAATCTTTTTCAGACTGCAAACGGTTAGCAGTAAGTTCGATAGCCCGTTGGAGGTCTAGTTTCTTAAATGGTTTTGATATAAAGGCATAAGGATTTGTTACTTTGGCTCTGTTAAAATTGGTCTCATCAGCATTGGCGGTCAGATAAATGACAGGGATGTCATAATCATTTTGCATTATTTGCACTGTTTCTATACCATCAATCTCACCCTTTAATGAAATATCCATCAACAACATATCTGGTTGATTTTGTTTAATACTTGCCAAGGCTTCTTCTCCACGAGGAATAATTCCAGTAACCTCGTAACCTAAACTTGATAATTGTAACGAGATGTTCGCAGCAATGATCATTTCATCTTCTACTATTAATATTTTAACTGGATGTGCCATTTATGCTGCTGGTTTAGTTTTAAATTGGAATAAAATAGAAGTTCCATTGTTATGATCTTCAAACATTTTACCCTCTAGTTGTTGTGTTAATAATTGAATGAGCTGTGTTCCAAAACCTGTTCCTTTTGGCACCAATCCTACCACTTTTCCGATACCATTATCTGCCACTTTCAAAGTCAAGGTTTCTGGAGTCGACTGAGACAGACTAATCAAAATATTGCCTTTAACATCATTTGGAAAGGCATATTTTAGTGCATTAGTAAGTAATTCATTGACAATTAATCCTATCGGGACTGCAGTGTCTACATCGAGTTCCAAATTGTCCATTGCACATTCTATTTTTACTTTGTCTTCTGCATCAAAAGTGTCCAAAATCCCTTCGCCAAGATTTAAAAAGTAATCCTTCATCTCAATGCTGCCCAAATTTTCGCCTTGATATAATTTTTGATGTATGATTCCCATGGATTGCACCCTATTTTGGCTTGCCATCATGGCGTCTTTTGTCACGGAATCTTCTAGTTGTGCAGACTGCAGTGCCAATAAACTTTTAACTAATTCCAGATTGTTCTTCACACGATGGTGGATTTCTTTGAGGAGCAGTTCGTTTTCCGCATTGCGTTTATCAAGCAAAACATTTTTATCCGCTAACTCTCCATTCAATGTTTTTAGTTTCTGATTACTCCTTTGTTTAAGTCTAAAATTACGATATAACAATCCGAGCAGTAAAGCACCAATAACTAAGGCAACAATATAAATAATTTGTTGTTGCTGATTAGCAGCAAGCTCTTGATCTTGTTTGAGAACATTCACCTGCAATTCACTTTCACGAAGGCTTCTTTCGTTTCTTTCTACTTCGATAATTTGATTGGCCTCTGCCCACTCAATATGGTGTTCAAGAGCGGTCTTGTAGTCGCCCTTGAGCTCATAAATACTGAATAATTTCTTGATAAAATAGGCGGTATTTGCTTTGGTATTAATTGCAATTGAGGAATTCTTGGCTTTTTCATAATAGGCAATGGCTTCACCATATCTGCCTTCTGCCTTGGCAATGTCTCCTAAACGGGAATGTGCAAATTGATAAGTATCAATCGTAGTGAGGTCATATTCCTCTAAGAGTTGTATGGTTTTAATCAGGTAAGATTTTGCTTCCTCATAATTTTCTGTATTAATTAGGTTATTGCCCATTGAGTAGTAGTACCACGTATGATGAAAGGGATTGGTGAGTTGGGGCAATAGCTGTTTAAATTGATTCATATAATAGTCAGTCGAATCGGGATTTGAATCTCCAAAATGGTAAGTCAATAGCTTATAGGCCGTGACAAGGGACTCTTTCTTTTCCGGGTAATCTGATTTTTGATAGCCAATCATACTCTCCTTTAAATATTGAATTGCTATTTCTTCTTCTTCAGGCAAACCATATTGATAATAGAACCTACCCTTATCTTTCATAATCTTAAGCTTAATTTCAGGGCTGGGATCATCTTTTAACAAGTCCAAAGCTTTTACAAAAAGCTCAAGCCCCGGTTTTGGTTCTCCTCTTATAATTTTTATCAAAGCCCAATTGATCAATAAGTCATAACCCAAAACCTTATCTTTTTTGCTTTCCGGTATTTTTTCGTAGTAAGCCCAACCTATGGGTGCGAGTGAATCCACTACATTAAAGTTATGAGACCTATTCGCTCTATCCGTGATATCACGATACAAATCAGCCAAATGTTCATATTGTAGGGGCTGGCTATTCTGGAGTAGTAGCGCAGCCATATCAAAATAAAAAACAGTACTGTCCCGGTTAAAATGGGGCATTTCTTTAAACCATAATGCCTTGTCCTGATAGGCTCTACTCAAAGCAGTGACTTGATTTGAAGAAAGGTTGTGCCCAACACTCATTTTTTTAAATTGCAAACTAGAATGTTTTGTTTGATGAAGGGGTTCCCCGGGATCCAACACCTTGAGTGCTTTATCCGCATAAAAAAGTGAACTATCCTTGTTATATTGAGGCATGTTGGTAAACCAAGATGCTTTTTCGGAATATAAGTTGCTTAATTCCAGTGCAGCTTTTGGTTGCCTATTTTTAAATTGGGAATTTTGTGAAAATCCGCTCGAATACAATAGCAAAGCGCAGCACCATATTAAAGATTTAATATGGTTGGTGGTAATCACCTTGCTTGTTAGATGTATATGAATATTCACTGGTTTTCTTGTCATGACTAATTAAAAAAGTGGACATTGGATTGAATTTTAATATTCAATACAATATTACTTGCCGATTTTGTTACTGATTGTCATTACGCTGCTGGTTTGGTTTTAAATTGGAATAAAATAGACGTCCCATTGTTATGATCTTCAAACATTTTACCGTCTAGTTGTTGTGTTAATAATTGAATGAGCTTTGTGCCAAATCCTGTTCCTTTTGGCACCAAACCTACCACTTTTCCGATGCCATTATCTGCCACTTTCAAAGTCAAGGTTTCTGGAGTCGATTGAGACAGACTAATCAAAATATTGCCTTTAACATCATTTGGAAAGGCATATTTTAGTGCATTAGTAAGTAATTCATTGACAATTAATCCTATAGGTACTGCTGTGTCCACATCCAGTTCTAAATGCTCCATCGCACATTCTATTTTTATTTTATCTTCGGCATTGAAAGAATCTAAAACTCCTTCCCCAAGATTTAAGAAGTAATCCTTCATTTCTATGCTGCCCAAATTCTCACCTTGATACAATTTCTGATGGATAATTCCCATTGATTGTACTCTGTTTTGACTTTCTATGATGGCATCTTTCGTTGCAGAATCTTCTAATTGAGCTGAATGTAATGCAAGAAGGCTTTTTACCAATTCGAGATTGTTTTTCACCCTGTGATGAATTTCCTTCAGTAACAATACATTCTGTTTGTTTTTAGTGTCTAATTGAGCGTTCAACAATCTTAATTCTTGGTTTTTCTTTTGACGCTTTTTATAATAATAAAACAGTCCGAATAATATAAATGCCAATAAACTGGCTAACACGATGTACATTATTTTTGCCCGCTGTTGTTGCGCTATTTTTTCATCCTGAAAATAAATAGTTGCATTTTTTTGCCCAGTTTCGTACTTGGCCTGAACTTCAGATTCCAAAGCCACAATGGCATTATCCTTAATGTCAACATAAGCTTCAGCATAAAGATTATTATAATACAGCGCTAGCTTATACTCACCTAAAGATTCGTAAATATTAGAAACATGCATGTAATTTTCCCAGAGACTTCGAATCCTTCCGGATTTTTTAATAAGGTCTATAGCTTCCAGATTATAAGGTAATGCTTCTCTATATTTCCCTTGCATTAAATACACATGCCCAATATTTGCTAGAGAAGGATAGAGGTAGCGCTCCAATCCAAGATTTTTTGAAGTTTTTAAATTGGTTTCATAATCAGCTATTGCAGCCTCATAATTGTCCATATACTTATAAATGTTTCCTCGCCAATTAATAGAGGCCATCATTGGTATACCAAATTCACCTAAATCTTCATAGATGTCAATGGATTTGTTTATAGTGGCGAGTGCGTCTTGTAAATCCACTCCAGAGAATAATTGGTTGTTTGCCTTATATCGATAAGAGAGTGCTAAATCTTCCTTTTCGTTGAGCCTTTTTTGAATGGCTATTGCCTTGTTGCAGTACTCAACTCCTTTCGCATATCGATTCTCATAATATAGCAAATCTCCGATATGGGAATAACATTGAGCAATTCCTTTTTGATTGTTCGTTTTCTCAAATAATTCTAGGGCTCTATAGGTCTGTTCTGTAGCGATCCCATATTCTGTTTTTAGTGCGTAAATAGTTTTAAAATCCAAATAGATATTAGCTAAAGCAAAATCATTTTGCTGTTTAGTATAAATATCTTTAACTTTTTCTAAATAAAAGAAGGCAGAATCTAATTTAGAGTATTCCCTATGGTAAATAGATAAATATCGATAGGAGTGAGCAAGAGAGTTTTGATTATTGGTGTCTTTTGAAAGCTCTATGGCTTTAAATGCATTATTCTTTATAAGAATTGAATCTGCAGGAATTTCAATATGAGTTTCTAACCAGTATATCAGTGAATCCAATCTCTTTTTGTCTGGATTTTGGCCAAAAGAAAATTCTGTACATATAAGTACAGCTATGATAGTTAGTGTTTTTTTCATAAGTCTTTAGCGCTATTAAAAAGACTTGAGGGAGAAACCTTAAATATAAGGAATATTTCTTACATATTAACATTTTATTAACTAATCAAGAAAAAAAATTTGCAAATCGATTCCATGACAGTTTAGACGGATGGTATGTTATGACTGGGTTTTGAATTAGCTGTTCACAATATCTCCAGTGATAATTAATTGGAATTGGGAATACTGATTTTTTGAAGCATTCGCTACTTTATAGTTAATATCAAATAATAACCTGCAGCTATTAATAACAACATTAGCCCTATTGCTAACAGACTGATAGCCCGTTTCACGTTTCTGAATTTCCAAGCAGATATTTTGGAAATAATATATATCTGTTCACCCAATTGTCCAAATAGCTGTTCTTCGTCCACGCTAACTCTGTAAAATGTTTTTGAAAACTCCTTAATGTTCCCAAATTTTGAAACGATATCACCAAAAAAGAAAATATTAGGGTCGTAATTACCTTCAATTTTTGGTATAAAACATCGGACACAATAAAAGATTGAAAGTGCTGTACAAAAAAACCAAGGTCCAATTAGTATATAAAGGAACGTGTCATGCGAAGTGACATCAACAACGGTTTCCAAACTTTGGAATACAAAATTAAGTAATATTCCATAAAATGACAATATTAATCCCGCCTTGAGTTCTGAAGCTTTAATAAGGCTTGAGATGTAACTTATACTTCCCCAGTAATGGTCAACAAGCTCTTCGGTATGTGCGTTTTTTACATAGGGTCTTTGTGATACTTCTTCTGGTTGTTCTGTTTCTTCCATGTTGGTTAAATGTATTGTTAGTTTGATAATATCTATTATAATTACTCTTTCACTTCGTAAATGATCAGTGGATGAGCTTTGTTTTTAAGTTTGATACTCCCTACTTTCTTACATTTAAAGGACTCTTTGACTTTTTCATAGCAGGTTTCGCAGATGATAATTTGGTTTGGTTTGGCCGAATCTTGAAGACGAGCTGCTGTATTCACGGTGTCGCCGATGACGGTATAATCCAAGCGTTTTAAACTAGCTGATCCAATATTCCCTGAAATCATTTCACCGCTTTTAATGCCAATAGAGACCTTTGGTTTAAATTGTAAATCATCACCCATCGGTGGAAGACTATTGATTTTATTGCATACTGCGAGCGCGGAATCAATGGCTCTATCTAAATGAAAATCTCCGCGAAAGACAGCCATGATGGCATCACCAATAAACTTATCGATGTAACCATTTTGGTTCATAATTTCCTTTACCATTTCGTCAAAATAGGAATTTATCATTGCTACCACGGTGTCCGCAGGAGCATTTTCACTTATAGATGTGAACCCGCAAATATCTATGAATACTACGGTCGCTTCAATAGTTTCG
>JAGXIE010000173.1 GCA_024635765.1 Flavobacteriaceae bacterium
ACCATTATCCCGGGTGCGGATAAAGACATCTCTAAACCACTGATGAAGAAAATCAAAAAACAGTACGAAAACGTTTTCCTTAAATCTAAGGTGACTAACGTTGAAGCGACGGATGCAGGTCTGGTCGTTACCTTTGAAGGTAAAGACTGTCCTGAAACCGATACCTTCGATCGCGTCTTAGTGGCGGTAGGTCGTGCGGCCAACGGTAAACTGATTGATGCCGAGAAAGCCGGTGTCGCCGTCAACGATTGGGGCTTCATTGAAGTCAACGAACGCCAAGAAACCAATGTCGATAATATCTACGCGATTGGTGATATTGTCGGTCAACCGATGTTGGCGCACAAAGCGGTTCACGAAGGTAAGGTAGCGGCGGAAGTTATTAGCGGCATGCCAAGCGCATTCACGCCAATGAGCATTCCGTCAGTGGCCTACACTGACCCAGAAGTCGCTTGGGCAGGTAAAACCGAAGACGAACTTAAGGCCGAAGGCATTGAGTACGAGAAGGGCGCATTCCCATGGGCGGCTTCGGGTCGTAGCTTAAGTCTAGGACGCGATGAAGGGCTTACCAAAGCGATGTTCTGTGCAAAAACGCATAGACTACTCGGTTGCGGTATTGTCGGGCCTAACGCCGGTGAGTTAATCGCCGAAGCGATGTTGGCGATTGAGATGGGGGCTGATATGCAAGATTTAGCCTTGACCATTCATCCGCATCCAACTTTGTCAGAGACGCTTTGTTTCGCGGCAGAGATGGCGGAAGGGACAATAACGGACCTAATGCCACCAAAAAAGAAGAAGTAGTTTATTTGGGGCTAAAACGCTCGATTTCTGCGTTAGTTAAATAGTCACTTACTACAGTAAGCTCCCATTTAACTGCCTTGAACTCAAACGTTTTATCTCCCAACTAACTCTATTCTTAACCTGAAGAAACCGCCTTTTGGCGGTTTTTTTGTGTCTTGAATTTAGCATTGTATTAACAAGTGAACCATCTGTTTTTAGAAATGACCAGGCCTGGTAGGTTTAAAAAATTTAAGAACCCGCATTTTAGTGGGTTTTTTGTTGATTTTATTACGTAGTTTTTGTGTATGATGATTGACTAGTTTTAGAGTGTTTTTAATTTTACTCTGACCCCTGTTATTTTAATCAAACATAACTTTTCATTTTGAGTTTTAAAAGGTGGCGCAATTGGATTTAGCTAAAAAAAATCAACAAATAAAGGCTTTAAAAAGCGAAGTCAATGAATTTCACCCCTTATTAAATGAATTGTTTAGAAGGCTACCAGATATTACTCATGTTGAATATACTCATGGAATTCATGAAATGGGAGCTGACTTCGTCTTAAGAAAGCAAGATCAGACTCTTGAAAGACAATCGTATATTGGTGTGGTTGTAAAAGTTGGTAGCATTAAACAGGATCATTCAAAAATTAATGAGCAGATTGAAGAGTGTTCTGTACCAAGAAAAGCTGATGGAGGGAAGAATGAAATTTTTATTAGTGAAGTATGGGTTGTAACAAACGGTAATATTTCTCATGGTGCTCAACAAAAAATTCATCATAAATATCGCGATAAAAATATTCAGTTTTTACAAGGTACTGATATCACAACATATATCGATAAGTTTTATATGAACTATTGGACAGATATTTCAATCGAACTGGGAAATTACTTTAGAGAAGTTTCTGAAAGTTCAAAATATATGACTAAAAATGTAGATATGCTTGATGTGTCAGATCACTTAGGTTTTGAAATTGAACAGAAATTCCGAAGCCATTCTGATGTTACTCATACAGATCCTGGGAGAACAAAAGCTCCTAAGATATTAGGTGTAAGTGAAATTTTGGAGAAAGATAATTTTATTTTCATACAAGGCTCAATGGGTACTGGAAAATCTAGCATTATTTCAAAATTAACAAAGCAATATTCAACAAATGAACATTTTAATTCTTCTAAAACAGTTCCATTTCCAGTTACTTTTCAAGAATTTGTAAATACATACAATTCAAATATTGAGGAAATTATTTCGTTAATTAATGAGAAGGTAAGCTTAGATGAAATTCATTATTTGATTATGATTGATGGGCTTGACGAGCTTAACGAAACCAATACAGAAAAGTTTAATAGAGTTAAAAGTATTTATCAGACTGCAAATGGACATGAAAATTGTAAAGTTTTGATTACGAGCAGGCCATTTGAAGAATTGGACTTATCGAATAAAGTTGCAAACTTATTTTCAGTTTTTGATATTATCCCATTATCAATAAAGCAAATAGTCAAAGTAATTGACTATGTTTGTACAACTGGCGATGTCAAAAATAAATTGTTGAAAGATTTAGAAAAATCCCACTTGTTCAAAGTCTTACCAAGAACACCTATCTCAGCAATAATTTTAGCCAAATTATTAAAACAAGATATTAAAGAAATACCTTCAACAATGACAGAATTGTATGCTAAGTATACGGAAATTGTCCTAGGTCGATGGAATATGAGTCGGGGGTTTCAATCTCAAAGTGAATATGACACTGCTCAGAATGTAACTGCAAATGTAGCTAAATACATGTTAGACAATCAATTGCCGCAACTTAGTTTAAGTGAATTTAAAGTAATGTTTGACGATTATGTAAATGCTAGAAAGCTTGAGATTGATCAAGAACAAGTATTTGAGAGTTTAATTTCAAATGAAGAGCTCTTTATTTTGGATAAGAATAGAAGTGTGATTAATTTTGTCCATAGAACTTTTGCTGAATATTTTTATGCAATTCATCTTAATCGAGATCATTCTGCCGTTATTAGCGAAAATATTTATACTCTTTATTGGAGCAATGTTTACTTTTTTTACTTTGGTTTAAATAGAGACAGCCGTTCTCTAGTTCAAGAGTTATCGAAAATTGAGTTTACAAGCCCTGAAGCAAGGTTAGCACATACTTTTCATAATGGTAATTTGTTATTAGCTGCATACTTAACTCCTTATGAATATATAAAACAGTCTGTTTTGAATAGTTATAGAGAAGCGAGTGAATTTTATGAACAAGCGATATCTAAAAAAATTGAAACACCATTGTTAGCTTTACCACAAATGCATATATTAAGTATAATTTCTTATGGTCTTGCCACGTCTTATGGTTATGATTTTTTTATGGATATTCTTGAAGAAAGGTCGATTGAGATATCTACCCGAAGTGGTGATGTTTCTGAATTAGAAATGGCTGAGTTATTTTTTATAAACAGTACGTTGGTATATAACGATAAATTTAATTCTTTCGATTTAATGATTAATAATTATGGAAGGCATATTCCTTTAGCTTTTAAAATAGGTATCCAGCATTATGTTGTTATAAAAAAAGTTGGTAATCATTCATCGATTGTTAAAAAGTACCTTAAAGATGTGAAGAAATCAGTCCAAAAAACAACTGGGGTACGCCAAGCAATTCTTCAGTTATTAGAGAAGCCAGTTCAAGAATCAACGAGAGTTAATTAAAGGGCTACCCTTTTTTTGGTAATGTTGTATAGATTATTAAAAGTTAGGACAGAGTAATAGTAAATAAATCAGCATGAATAACTGACAATAAAATGTAGAAAGGGCAGTATGCTTTATGGTAAATATTGATAGGGTTCCGAGTGTTTGTAGTTCTTACCCTAAAGAAATTAAAAAATATGTAACTGAATTATTTTTAAAGAGAAATGATGCGGATGTTGTTAATCAAAGAATTGTTGAAGATGGTGAATGGAAGCCAGAACTCAATGAATGCCATAATAATGTAGATGATTGGTGCAAATTACATTCCGATTATCAACCCGTTAGAGGTTGGCTGTTTTATGCTCTAGATTACGAAGCTGGTTTTGTTATGTTTCTGGCGCATTCTGTAGTTCTTACACCGGAGGAGACACTTCTCGATATTACCCCATCAAAAGTTGCAGATTCTTACCCGTTTATAATTGCAAATGAGTCAGGAGATGACTTTTTTGCAAAAGCCCGTTATTTAATTGGTGGCAATTTATTTTTTTGTATAAAGTAGAGCAATTGGGCAAATGATTTGTACAAGGGGCAGAGTTAAATAAAAGCAACCTGACCAGGCCTGGCATGCCCTGCGGCTTTTAAAAAACATGTGAGCGCAGGGTCAAATCAAACATTAAATGACTCTGACCCCTTTAATTGTTAGGCTTGGTTGTAAGAGGTGGCTTCAATATGAATTATCTAGCGAAATTATTTTCTGAAGGGGTGCTGGGTTTTTACCATCAGGTAGAAGTGACTGAAATTTTTGCAGTGTTACCAGATAAATCGGTGCAAAATATTTATACAATTATGGTTGCTGAAAGTCGCATAGATGAGCAAACTGTGCCTCCCTGTTTTTTAAATAGCAAACCAATAATAGTTAAAAAATTAAAGGGTTGGTCTTTTGGAATTAAACGATATACAAAAAATATTGATGAAATCTTACTTATATTAAGTGAACTGAATGACGATGGAGTTTGGAGTGCATCAGGGGAAAGAGTGCAATCAGAAGAAAAATTTATATATCAACCGCCAAGGTTTGTTTCACCAAATTCATTTAAGGAAGTACCCCTTAACAATATTCTCAAAAATAACTATTGGAATGGTTCTTATATAGTTGAGTGGCATAATGACACCAAAGAAAAAATTCTTCCTTTGATTACAACGCCCAGTTTTCTTCAGGAGTTGTCAGAGAAAATTCAGTTAACTACCCCCGTTTCTCTCGCAAGCCTTTCTGATAGATTAGGTAATTTTATTGTTCAGTTACCAGTTACAGTTGTTCAAGCAAGATTCCTGCATTCTAGATCAGGCAATGATTTGAAACTGGAAGTTGTTTACCATGACTTGGCTAAACCAAGATCACTTAGGGTTAATTGTGAAATGGAATATGATCAAATTATTGAAGGTTTTTTATCGTATGCCGTCACTGACACTGAAACCATACTTCCTATGAGCTTCGATAATGGACCTTTTACTGGTGTCGTATGGGACGAAGAAAATGGTTTGATATTAGCCGCGATTCAGCCGAGTACTTTTATTTCTTCTATTTCGACCGATATATGCATTCAAGCACCAGAACCAAGGGTTTTCAAAATTAGAGGTGATGAAGATTATACAAGGGTTAATGTGAGTAGTAGCTTTAGTCAACTTATTAATACTGAGGAAAACTCTAATCAAAATGAATGGATTAAGAAACGTCTATATAGGCAAGAAAAAATAAAACTTGCTGAAGACCGTAAGTTTGTCCAATACAAACCTAAAGCTGGAAAATCTATCGAGGAACATCACAAAGCATTATCTGATATCCGACTATTAATTACTAAATATGGACAAAAAGGTGTCTGGTTATGGGATCCCTATTTGTGTGGTGAAGATATTTTGAAAACACTATTTTATTGTCCTTATTCCGACTCAGATTTAAAGGCGTTAACAAACTTGAGTGTACCTTCAGTTAGTTGTGTTGAAGATAAAATGAAGATCGGCCGATCAGAAGAGTTTCAACATCAAAGAGAGTTTTTTCACGAGCTGGATTCTAATAAGCATGGCATTAAGCTCGAATTTAGAGCGCGTATTGGAAATTCGGGCTGGAATTTTCATGATCGTTTTCTTATTTTTCCTGAAACACAGGAGGGTACATTAGCATGGTCGTTGGGGACTTCTATTAACAGTATTGGAAAGCAGCACCATATATTACAAAAAGTAGATGATGCCCAGCTTATAGCCGATTCGTTCACAGAACTATGGGATCAATTAGATAAAGAAGAGCATTTGATATGGAAAGTTCCATGAGTAATTATCCTGAAGTTATTAGCGAACTTATTCAATTAGCATTGAAAATAAAATCTAATGAGTTATTGGATATAGAATCGAAATTAATTAAAGTTGACAACTTAAGAGGGAATTATCCTGATGAATTTTATAGGGAGTTAGAAAATCAACATCCCTATATAGGTGAATCTAAATTTAGACATATCAACATCACCGAAATAAGCGGCTCACAATGGGGGGATCTTGCAAAATTGGTCGCCTGGGCTGTTAATCAATTGGAGAATTGGACTGATTATAAGGAGGATGACCAACTAAAATTCATGTTACTTTTTAATGTGACAAGTTTTTTGGATGAGGATGGTTATTTTTGGGAGTTCCTGTCAATGTCAGGTATCTTAGTTAGTGAGGGCTTAATTAAGCGATTGATGAAAGATTTACGTAAGATTGAAAGTAAAATTACTTTTCCTGATGATATAAGTATTCCAATTCACGAGAAGGAAAGTATTAATCAGTTGATGTCTGCAATCGAAGATAAACAGTGGAAGGTGATATCTACACTATGGAATATGTTTAACCGTCGTCCTTTATTGAGTGTTAATAGTGTTCAGGCAATTATCCTACTGGAAAGTTTTAAAAAAACAGCTCTTTTAAATGTGTTCGATGTTAGTAATGATATTCCAATTATTATGCATACAATGTATAGCGTTAAAAGAGAGACCTCTCTATTTCTGGCGTCTCAAACTCAAAATGACTATTTAGAGTTTTGTGCAGTATATTCTTTAATGAGTAACCGTAGTTCGACTGGTGCATTAAATGACAATGAAAATAAATATTTGACATCAATATTTAATAAAGTAGGTTTAGATAATAAAAAATTTACTTATTGGATGAACGTCTTTAATCAATATCCTGTACGTTATCCTATTATTCAAGTAGCTTTAGGGCGGATGTTAGCAAAATCGACTCCTCATAATTTTAAAGCCTATCTGAGTTCAATTGCGTCAATTGGAGGATCTAAACCATCTGATGAGTGCCGAATACTCACGACAGAATGCTTAAAAAATTTTGTGACAATAGCCAGTCCGGAAAAAAGGAAAGAGTTTTGGGGTATTGCTCATCAGGCTTGGATGGAATGGGACTTTGGTGAAGAGGGTAAACATTTATTTGAAGTAAATTTCTCAGTGTTTGATTTTGGAATAGTGGGCTACTATAAAGAATGCCAAACACTAGAGGAAAGAGATAAGCTTAAGCAGATTATTTTGAAAAACCTACAATCTTTAGAAAATCATTGGCATAAATCTGCAACTGATGTCAGTACATATTGGTATAAAAACTTATCTCGTTATCAGGTTCTTAAGCATGCAGACCGAGCTAATGAAGATTATTGCACTTGGTTGTTAACAGATTACTACTACACTCCTGAGGAGTTTTATAAAAATAGGTATAGTGAAATGCAGGTATGTTAGTTGGAATTAACCACTGATTGAATAAAGGGGTCAGAGCCCTTTAATGTGGATAAGTTGACTGGAAGAACTCTTAGGATATTCGGGTTAAGGAAAGTAGATGCCATCTCTTTATTCCAGAGTTATCAGGCCTGTTCGTTTTAATAAGCCCGCTTTATGCGGGTTTTTTATTGATTTTATTCCATAGTTTTTGTGTATGATGATTGAGTTGTTTTAATTTTTCTCTAACCCCAATTATTTTTGTGAACGGAAATTGGTTTTTAGTGGTGATTCATTGTGATTTCACTGTTTTTTTTTGCTAATTAGTATTCTTGAGGGCTACATTGAAGGATTTTCCATTGTTTAGTATTGATACGGCTTTCCATCCACTTAAAGATGAAGAAGTTACGGGAGAACTTATAGAAGTTCGTATTTCAAGTATGTCATTTAAAAATTTTGATTTCTTAGAGAAGAAAGTTAGCTTTGTTTTAGAGTGTGTAACAGAAAAACCTTATTTTTGGAAGTTGCTTAGTTCTAGTGCTGAAAAGATTTTCTTTTGTAAGAAAGAGTCTTCAACTATCTTATATTTTAATCAAACGGTTGATTGTGGGTATATAAAGCTTTATCGATTTAGACCAAGTGCGAATGCACTACTGTATTTAGATGAAACAGTCCATGCAAGTGAAATATTATCAGAGGAATATTTATATAACCTTATTGATACAGAATCAGCAAGGTATGTGTTTAAGGCTTGGAATGAACATAAAGAAAGAGTTACATCACTACCGACAGAGTTTGTTGAAGGAAGAATGAAAAATACAAGTGTTGAAAAGGCAATGATTTTTTCAAAAGGTGATGGTTGTGTTGTTTGCGGAGACGTTGCCCAATGTTATGCTGCTACAACTGTAGGTGATCTGAATAGTGCTTTTATAATGAAACTTCCTGTTTGTAAAGAGCATTTAGATGAAGCGAGAAAGTTCCCTAGTAATTTTTCATTTTTAGCGTCATTATTCTCCTTAAATATGGATTTAGATGATGTTTACAAATCTCATAAAATTGATGATGAACTCATCCCTTTGGTACATGAAACCATTGCTTCTGAATTGAATGGAAGCATAGGAATGTCAAAAAAAACTCAAAGAGGTTGGGAGCTTTGGATTAACCTAAGTAGCGGTTGGAAGTGGCTTTTACGTTTAGGGTCATTTACTGACTATGCATATGTGTTGTTTGAACCTAATGTCAAAAAAGAACGTTATAGAGCTGATTCTGCTCCTGACCATCCAGATGTTAAGTTTTTCCCGATGCATGAACATTCATCTCCGAATAGGAAAAGTGATATCGTTTCGCCGAGTTTTCTTTATGGACATCCTTTTTTTGATTTAAAAAGACTTAGAGATGTCGGTAATGACCTTGGCGCTTAGGAATAGGCAGAGATGGATTAAAGGGATCCGATTAAAAAAAGGGAGATTAAAGGGGGCGAATTAAAGAGGATTAAAGGGGTCATACCCTTTGGGTTATCAAAGTTTATATAAGTCATTTGGAACAGGCAAACACCCGTGTTTTGAAACGGTTTATAAAGTCATACACGCTTTAGATCTCAACTTTAGGCTAGTTTGATGTTAAGAAAAGCATATTTGGGTACGCTACCCTTAAACTCTACTGAAAGATGCATTTGTATACCAAAGGTCAAAATGCTTAATAAATACTTATCTCTATACTTTAACTTATGAATTCAGAAAACTTAAAAAAACTAGTTACAGTCACTATGCCTTACGGAAAATACAAGGGTAGAATTATTGCTGATTTGCCAGGAAATTACCTTAATTGGTTTGCGCGTGAGGGCTTTCCATCTGGTAATTTAGGGCAGTTATTGGCTCTAATGCAGGAGTTAGATCACAATGGTTTAAAGCCCCTTCTTGATCCGTTAAGAAAATAAACTTTTAATTAAAATAATTGGGGTCAGAGTAAAATCAAACAATTTGACCAGTCCTGGTAGCTTTAATAAGCCCGCTCTTTAGCGGGTTTTTTATTGATGGAAAAGGGAACTTCACTCTTACCCTTTTTTTTGAAGTGGTTGCTTAACCTTCTGCTCTAGGGCTTAAGCTCCTGGCTATTCAAACATCTCGAAGTAATTACTTTTTACCTTATTATAGTAATTATTTTTAGTAAAGTCGCCAATTGCCGTCGTATGGATAGCTCGATAAACAACCAATACAGTCGCGAGAAACCCTATGGTAAAGGATGGTATAGCAAAAAGAATTGCCCACCCTATATCAAGGTTCCAAGGATGGAATCCAAAAAATATACTTATTACAAACACAATAATAGCGCCATACAGCGTATAAATAAGAGTTTTAATTCGCATATGTTTCATGATAGCTAGAGAGTCAGGATTATTTTCTAAAACTTTCCCAAGAATTTCCTGGTGGAGAGGAAAAGAATCATTACCACGATTGTGATCGAAGTTTTCGTAATTATGCTGGAAGGTCAGGGTAGCCAGTTGCGTGTTTGTATTCTTAATGTACTGAGGAATCATTTTATAACCTGACGTTCCTGCAAGATTCTTTACAAAAGATATTTCGAGAGTGTCTCCTTGGTCTATACGCAAATCACCCCCAACAAATACGAAGCCGTATCGCATGCCAGAGTCATCTATACAGCGTCAATTACTTTGTCCGGTCTAGCGTCAATTATCTTGGCCGGTTGATACCGAATTTTATTGCCCGTTACTCATGGCCATTTTGCGTCGGTAGCTTTCACCTTCACAGTGAATAATCGTTGCATGATGAACCAG
>JAGXIE010000028.1 GCA_024635765.1 Flavobacteriaceae bacterium
TAAAAAATCCCTTTGATTAAGTTCAAAGGGATTTTCATTTAAAACAAAGTTTAGTTAGGCTACTTCATTGTTTATATTGTTATACGAAAATTTTAAGGCTCCCGAAGGACATTTCTTAACCTGTCGAATGATTTTATCCGTGGAATCGCCATCAAGGTCAATCCAAGGAATCACGGAATTTCTAAAAACATTTGAAAGTTCTCTTGCACAACGCTCGGCATTGATGCAAACACATGGTTCGTAAGTCACAGTAATATCTCTATTACTGAACACATTTGCAGTTGTTTCCATAAGTAGATCAATTTGGGGTTTGAATCTATTATAATCTGAAAAATCAATAACTATCTGAAAAACAATTAATTAATTGACGTTTCATTGAAATAAATGTATAGAAGTCATTTTAAAATCTATTCATTTATCGATTAAATGTAGTAAAAATTCGATAAAAAACAATTTTTAAAAAGAATATTCGATGAAATGCACACGTATTTTTTCAAATTTTCTTCAAATTTATTTATATTCCGAAGTAAAATGAAAATTAATATTAGGATATTTCTGTTGTGTCATTTGTAATGAGAAAGATGAATCTGCCAAGAAAACTAATTGGTTTTGTTTGTCTTTTGCCAGATAGCGTTGTTTCACTTTGAGGAATTCTTGAAATTCATCACTTTTTACATCTTTAGGTTCTACCCAACAGGCTTTATGTACATTCAAGTTTTCATAAGTACACTTAGCCCCGTATTCGTGCTCTAAGCGGTATTGGATGACTTCATATTGAAGCGCTCCAACGGTGCCTATCACCTTTCTTCCGTTCAATTCCAATGTAAACAATTGCGCTACACCCTCATCCATTAGCTGATCGATTCCTTTATATAATTGTTTTGATTTTAATGGATCTGCATTATTGATATATCTAAAATGTTCTGGAGAAAAACTTGGAATTCCTTTGTAGTTGATATTTTCCCCTTCTGTCAATGTATCACCAATCTTAAAATTACCGGTATCATGAAGTCCTACTATATCACCTGGATAGGAGACGTCTACAATTTCTTTTTTTTCAGCAAAAAAGGCGTTTGGACTTGAGAATTTTAATTTCTTATCATGTCTTACATGAAGGTAAGGTTTGTTACGTTCAAATTTACCTGAAACTATCTTAATGAAGGCCAATCGATCCCGATGATTGGGATCCATATTTGCATGGATTTTAAATACAAAACCAGAAAACTCCTTTTCATCTGGGTTTACCAGTCGCTCTTCACTTTGCTTTGGTCTTGGTTTAGGTGCAATTTCAACAAAACAATCTAAAAGTTCGCGAACGCCGAAATTATTTAAGGCAGAGCCAAAAAATACTGGTTGTAATCGTCCATCCAAATACTCTTGTTTGTCAAAAGTTGGATAAATACCTTCAACAAGTTCTATTTCTTCTCTTAAAGTATTTGCTGCTTTTTCCCCAACCAACGTGTCTAATTCTGGTGATTCTAAATCGGAAATTTCAATGGTTTCCTCAATATCTTTGCGACTATCTCCGCTAAAAAGGTTTATATTCTTTTCCCAAATATTATAAATGCCTTTAAAATCATAGCCCATTCCGATAGGGAAACTTAACGGTACTACTTTCAAGCCTAATTTTTGTTCAATTTCATCTAACAAATCAAAGGCATCCTTACCCTCTCTATCCATTTTATTGATAAACACAATCATCGGAATGTTGCGCATACGACAAACTTCTACCAGCTTTTCTGTCTGTTCCTCAACACCTTTCGCAACGTCAATCACTACTATCACACTATCAACTGCAGTAAGCGTTCTAAACGTATCTTCAGCAAAATCCTTATGCCCAGGTGTATCAAGAATATTAATTTTAATACCGTCATATTCGAATGCAAGAACGGAAGTCGCTACAGAAATACCACGTTGACGCTCTATTTCCATAAAGTCGCTCGTGGCACCTTTCTTTATTTTATTGCTTTTAACCGCTCCCGCTTCCTGAATGGCTCCACCAAATAAAAGTAGTTTTTCTGTTAATGTGGTTTTTCCAGCATCGGGATGCGAAATGATTCCGAAGGTACGTCGTCTGTTGATTTCTTTTATAAAACTCATAAATACATTGCAAAATGGATGCAAAGATACTATTATTAAACACAATTTTTAGAATTCGAAATAGGCGTTTTTAATTTTATGAATACTTTAATGACTTTTATTACTTTTGTTGGTATTTTTGTATGCTATGAAAGAAGAACATGTCATTCTTGTCAATGAAAATGATGAACAAATTGGTACAATGCCAAAACTTGAAGCACATGAAAAGGCTGCTTTGCACAGGGCTTTTTCAGTATTTGTTTTTAATGGAAAAAACGAGCTGATGTTACAGCAACGGGCTGCCCACAAGTACCATTCCCCAAACTTATGGACTAATACATGCTGCAGTCATCAGCGAGTTGGAGAGACTAATATAGAAGCTGGAAAACGTCGCTTACAAGAAGAAATGGGTTTTGAAACCGAACTAAAGGATACAATTGCTTTTATTTATAAAGCACCTTTTGATAATGGTTTGACGGAACATGAGTTTGATCATATTTTAGTGGGTCATTTTGATAGTGAACCGGTACTCAATCCTGAAGAAGTTTCCGACTGGAAATGGATGTCTTTGGACGCCATAAAGAAGGACATGGAGTATAATCCACAATTTTACACAGAATGGTTTAAGATTATCTTTGAAAAATTCTATGAACATATAAATATTGCCAAATGAAAGTAACAGTTAGTAGAAAAGCCCATTTTAATGCTGCCCATCGTTTGTACAGAAAAGATTGGACAGATGAAAAGAACGATGCTGTATTTGGTAAATGTAACAATCCTAACTTTCATGGACATAATTATGAATTGATTGCTAGTGTCACTGATGACATTGATAAAGAAACAGGTTACGTTATTGACATCAAGGAATTAAAGGATATCATAAAGGAAGAAATTGAAGATGCTTTTGACCATAAAAATTTAAATCTCGAAGTCGAAGAATTTAAGGACTTGAACCCAACGGCCGAGAACATTGTGGTTGTTATCTATGATAAAATTAAAAAAAGATTAAAGTCTACTAATCAATTAGAGGTTACTCTTTACGAAACACCGCGTAATTTTGTGACTTATTCAGGTCAATAATTAAAATGAAAAGCGTTTTATATCCTTTAAAATTTCATCCCATCCTGAAAGATAAAATTTGGGGTGGAAAAAAACTCAAATCATTATTGAATAAGGATTCCTCCTTACCCAATATTGGTGAAAGTTGGGAGATTAGTGATCTGGAAGGAGATACCTCAATGGTAAAAAATGGTAGTTTAGAAGGTCAGTCGTTAAAACATTTGTTGAGCACGTACAAGGAAATATTAATTGGTAAGAAGAATTATAATACATACGGCAACAAATTTCCCTTGCTAATTAAATTTATCGACGCTAAAGAGGACTTATCAATACAATTGCATCCCAATGATGAACTGGCGGCAAAACGTCATAATTCATTTGGAAAAACCGAGATGTGGTTTGTGATGCAGGCAGATGACGATGCGAATATTATTGTTGGCTTTAATCAGAGCGTTACTCCAGAATTATATTTAGAGCATCTAAAAAATAAATCTCTCACTAAAATATTGAATTTTGACAAGGTAAAAAATGGAGACACCTATTTCATTGATGTGGGTCGAGTCCATGCTATCGGAGCAGGAGTGATGCTAGCCGAAATTCAGCAAACCAGCGATATCACCTATAGAGTTTATGATTGGGATAGAAAAGATGACAAAGGCAATGAAAGAGAATTGCACAACGATTTAGCGTTGGATGCTATCGGTTTTGATATGGATGATGATTTTAGAATTGACTATGAAAAGAATACAAATCAATCCAACCAAATGGTAAGTTGTCCTTATTTTACTACAAACTATTTAAAAATTAAGGGAACAGTTCAGAAGACTAACAACCATGATTCTTTCATGATCTATCTGTGCGTCAATGGAGCCGCAGAAATAAGAATACCAAATTATTCAGAAACAATCAAAAAAGGAGAAACACTATTATTGCCAGCTGCAATAACTTCCTATGAAATCATTTCTCAAAGCGCTGAACTTTTGGAAGTTTATGTGTAATTGAAAAATGACTATCGTTGACGTTAAAATAGAATTCTTATAGTTTAATTACCTACTTTTGTAAAAATTTAAAATAAAGAAAATGGGAAATGTTAGAGACCTAAAAAAAGACATTAATTATGTATTAGGTGATATTATTGAAGCAGTTTACATCTGGGAATATAACAATACATCAAAAGACACGAAAAAAAGTGAAGCTATTATTGATGAAGCGATTGAAACATTCGATGAGTTGATTGTAAAAGTGAACGATAAAAAGGTTGAAAATAAAAAGGCACATTTTAAAGCCATCAATGCGGAATTGGAGACCAAAGGACGTGCACTCATCGAGAAAATAAACAAATTAGGTTAATTTTTTTTGAAAAGATTTGCAAATATGATTTTCACAATTATATTTGCACTCTCAAAAGCCGATGTAGCTCAGCTGGCTAGAGCAGCTGATTTGTAATCAGCAGGTCGTGGGTTCGAGTCCCTCTATCGGCTCTTAAAAGCCTCTCGTATTTCGAGAGGTTTTTTTATTATGAATAATCAAGTGGATAGGTTTAATTATCTTTCTTTTTCAGCCAAGAAAAAATTCCTTTTTTCTTTTTCTTCTCAAAAGTTTTGGTGTCATTATCACTTTTAAAGAGACGTTTAAAAAATCCATCGGTTTTGGCCAATTCACAATCTAAAGATTGAAGTACTTCTTGTGATGGTTCTTCAAATGTTGCACGAGTGATCGGGTTGTATTTCGAATCATTATTGAGCTTCTGTAGGTATTTGGCAAAAATGGGTAGTGCGGAATTGGCTCCTTGGCCAATACTTGTGGAGCTAAATCCAATTTGCTGATTGTCATTGCCTACCCACGTTATTGTTAACAATTTTGGAGTAATTCCTACAAACCAACCATCTTTGTTGTCTTGCGTAGTTCCAGTTTTGCCTGCAATGGAATTTTCAAGTTGGTATTTTGACCGTAATCTATTTGCTGTTCCCTCATTAACAGTTGCCTTCATGAATTCCAACATTACTTGGCGTGTGGAATCATCAAAAGCTTTTTCATTAGATGGTTTCGGATTTAAATCTTCAAAGGAGGCTATTAAATTTCCGTTTTTATCCTCAATTCTGGTAATGAATACGGGAGTAGAAGGAACGCTCTCATTGATATATGTCGTATACGCTTTTGCTAGTTCTATCATATTCAGATTGGCAGAACCAAGAGCAATTGATGGTACATGTTGAATGTTGCTTTGAATTCCCATTTTATGAGCTTGGTCGATAACAGTTTCGATACCTGTTTCATACAATACTTTGACTGCAATTGTATTAATCGAATTACTTAATGCTTTCTCTAATGAATAGTTGAGATTTTCTTCATCTGCTGACGTTTCAGAAGAATTTGTGGGTGTCCAATTATCGACATCAGTATATGTAACTGCTTTAATCGGAAAATAAGAACATGGCGGCATTCCATTTTCTAAAGCAGCTGTATATACGATGGGTTTGAAAGTAGACCCCACTTGACGTTTACTTTGAGACACATGATCATATTGAAAAAAGCGATAATCGATTCCACCTACATAAGCTCGTATTTCACCAGATTTCGGGTCCAATGAGAGCATTCCGGCGTTCAAAAATTTAGAATAATATTCCAGACTGTCAAGTGTCGAAAGTGATTTAATATTGTCATCTTCTTCGTTCCATGAGAATAATTCGGTTTTGTAGGTTTTTCTTAAAGTGTCATCAATTGCCTTCTCTGTTAATCCTTTAGATTTAAGTTTTTTATATTTTTTCAGACGTTTTTTTGCAGCCAGATAAGCTGGTTTGTTTTTGAGCCACGGAGCATTTTGGCCATAAGCGGTTTCAAATTGTACTTGAAGACTCTTCATATGTTCGCGCACTGCTTCTTCTGCATAACGCTGCATACTATTGTCTAGGGTCGTATAGATTTTAAGTCCATCATGAAATAGATTATACGATTCTCCATTTGGTTTTCTGAATTTTTTCAGTTTCAGAATTGTGTCTAACTGTTTTTTGAGTTCTGCTCTGAAATAAGGTGCCAATCCCTGATTTGGGGCATAATACTGATAGTCTAGAGTGAGGTCTGCTTTTTTCCCATTGGAAGCTTCATTTTCCGTAAGATATTCATAATTGACCAACTGTTGTAAAACAACATTTCGTCTCTCCTTTGATCTCTCCGGAAACAATCTTGGATTATAACTGTGATTGGCCTTGAGTGATCCAACTAAAGTTGCAGCCTGTATTAGACTTAATTCTTTTGTGTGTACATTGAAGAATTTTTCGGAAGCACTTTCAATGCCATACGTGTTATCGGGAAATGGAACTGTATTGAGATATAAAGTAAGGATTTCTTTCTTTGTATATAACTTCTCAATCCTCTTCGCAACAATACTTTCCTTTATTTTATTGACCACTATACCGAACGCACCTGAACGATCTCTGCCAAACAGGTTTTTTGCCAGTTGCAAGGTAATAGTACTGCCTCCACCCGACGAGTCATCTGATAATAATATGGTTTTAAAAAATACACGCAGCAGGCTCTTATTATCTATGCCATTGTGTTTATAAAAACGAGCATCCTCTGTTGCAATGAGTGCATCTAATAAATACTGTGGAAAATCTGAATAGGCAATGGATTGCCTATCGTAGATATATAATTTCCCAATGAGGTCATTATTTCTATCCAGAATTTGTGTAGCCTGACTTTGTTTGTATTCAGAAATCGATTTTTTGGATGGTATTTTTCCCCATAGCCCGATATAAATGCTAGCATAGAATAGTAGAAATATTACGAAAATTCCACCAATACTTATTCCGATAGGTTTAGTATACTTAATAAGTACTTTTTTGTTGAGTTTCATTACTATTTATACGTTGAAAAACATAGAATAGTCTATTGTCAACCTAAGATATTAACGGTTTCTGGTTGGATTTATTCTTTTTGTCATCTCTATGGACGATCAAGTACAACTTAATCAGCTTTTCTTTTATCAATAAAAGCCTGTAGTTCCTTACCGTATTTGGAAGCTTTAACTTCAGGTGTCAAGGCATTATTTACCGTATCGAGATATTTGATATTTGCATCATATATTTCAGATAGCACAATAAAGGGTACGACTTCATTATCCTTATTATTTATTGCAAAATTGATGGTTGCAAAATATCTACTCTTAACAAGACTATTGTGCTTATTGTAAGTAGAACTTAATTTTGAAGTATCATTTTCTTTTTGGGCATCAAAATTTTCTTTGATCAAATCTAGATTTCTGTCTTTATAACGAGACATCAATTTTTTATATTCTTCCCATTTTTCTTGCTGAACTGAACCTTTGATTTTTGTGTCTAATTCAAAATTTTTAATTGTTGAATTGATTTCTGTAACGCCCTGAGCAGCAAAAAAAGGTACAACATGCTCTTCGTTATCGTATTGATGTAATTTTAAATACAACATTTCTGGGGAATCTAATTCGGTATGAAGCTCGAATTTTGGATCTCCATTAATGACCAGTGAATCAATAGTTACTAAAGCTGAATCTTTCAGTTTTTGAAGATAAACAGTTCCTTTCTTCAAACCTTTTATATTACCTTTTAAGGTAAAATTGGATGTGTCTTTTGCACAAGAAATTAACAAAACAATAGTTAAGGCATAAAGTAATTTTTTCATTGAATGAATTTGATTTTTGGAGCGCAAATATCCTTTATTTTTTTGAATAAAAACTAACTAACTGCCGCTAATTCCATTAAAATGGTGCAGCCAATTGCGGCAATAGTCCCAATGGCATATCCGAATACCGCCAATAAGACACCAACTGTTGCCAACGAAGGGTGAAAAGCTGAAGCCACAATGGGAGCGGAGGCAGCACCACCGACGTTTGCTTGGCTACCGACAGCCAAAAAGAAGTAAGGTGCTCTAATAATTTTTGCGATGATAATAAGTAATATAGCGTGAATACTCATCCAAATCATGCCAACCGCAATCAGTCCCGGATTATCAAAAATTGACATTAAGTCTATTTTCATCCCAATGGAAGCAACCAATATGTATATAAAGACACTACCAAATTTACTTGCTCCAGCACCTTCGTAATTTTTAGCTTTTGTAAATGACAAAAGAATTGCAACTAGTGTGGCAATACTGATCATCCAGAAAAATTGTGAGTCTAGAAACGTAAAAGTGTTTCTTAATGTAAGAGATTCGATATTATTGACTACACTTTTAAAGAATGGTGCTAAATAATTTGCGCTCATATGTGCGAAACTGACAGTGCCGAAAGCTATTGCCACAATGATCATTAAATCTGTCAATGATGGATTGCGCTTTACACTTTTCGCAAACGTAGTTACTTTTTCCTTAAGTAATTCAATTGCGGAATTATCTGCTTTTAACCATTTATCTATGACATTTGATCTTCCTATTCCAAGTAGTAGGATTGCCATCCATATATTGGCAACTATGATATCCACAAATACCATTTTACCGTATTCTGACTGATTGTAGCCATATATTTCCAACATTGCGGTTTGGTTGGCGCCTCCTCCAATCCAACTTCCTGCTAACGTTGATAGTCCTCTCCATACGGCATCCGGTCCAGCGCCACCAACGGTTTCAGGAGAAAATATAGAGACTAATAAAATCGCGATTGGTCCACCAATAACAATTCCTAAAGTTCCTGTTAAAAACATTACTAAAGCTCTCCAGCCTAGATTAAAAACAGCTTTTAGATCTATGCTTAAGGTCATCAAAACCAAGGCTGCTGGTAATAAATAACGACTTGAAACATAATAAAGATTTGTACTATGTTCTACAATTTCTCCCGATTCAGTAGTTGTTTGCCATTCTGGAGCGATAAGACCAGAAGTTGTGAGCACGGCTGGCAGCATATATGCCATGAAAAGTCCTGGAACTATTTTGTAAAACTTTGGCCAAAAACCGGTTTTAATTGATTCTGTGTAAAAAATGAGTCCTAATGTGAGCATTAGGAGTCCAAAAACTATTGTGTCATCGGTAAAAATTGGTGCAGTTTGCATAGAATCTGTTTTGAAAATGCAAAATAGCACAATTTAGTCTTTAAAAAAAGCGACTATTTTAAGAGTCGCTTTCATTTTTATCTTTGCTTTTAGATTTTGGGAGCCTATTTTGATCTTTAAGTGCCTGCGTTAGGATCCATTCAATTTGCCCATTGGTACTCCTGAACTCGTCAGAAGCCCACTTTTCAATGGCTTTGAGCATATCTTCATTGATGCGCAATGCAAAGGCCTTTTTTTTGGACATTTAATTATCTGTTTTTTTCACGTTCAAAAACAATTGTTCCTATTTGTTCGCCTATAAATTTGAGTTGCCAACCTTCTCTTGCATGTTGATTGAGAAAATCCTCCAAACGTTGATTATTTTTTGTTAACCCCGTAGGCTTGGTTGCTACTTTATATTCTTTCATGCTATTTTAATGATTTAAAGTTCCTGCATTCACAATAGGTGATGCATCTTTATCACCGCATAGAATCACCATTAAATTGCTAACCATAGCAGCTTTGCGCTCATCATCGAGCTCTACTACCTTCTTTTTGCTCAATTCGGCGAGAGCCATTTCTACCATACTAACTGCACCTTCTACGATTTTGTGTCGAGCAGCAACAATTGCTGTGGCCTGTTGGCGTTTTAACATGGCACTTGCGATTTCTTGTGCGTATGCTAAATATCCGATTCTAGCCTCTAAAACCTCAATTCCAGCTATCGCTAGGCGCTCTTCGAGTTCTTTTTCAAGGGCTTCGCTTACTTCGTTGACACTGGAGCGTAAAGTAATGTCTTCTGTGTGACCCTCGTCGGCAAAATTATCATAAGGATACATACTCGCTAATTTTCGAACTGCTGCATCGGTTTGTACTCGTACAAAGTTTTCATAATTATCTACATCAAAAGCTGCTTTGTAAGTGTTCTGAACACGCCATACCAGGATGGTACTGATCATTACTGGGTTTCCTAATTTGTCATTCACTTTCAAGCGCTCGCTATCAAAATTGCTGGCTCTTAACGAAATCTTTGTTTTGGTATAAAATGGATTCACCCAATAAAATCCATTTCTCTTAATGGTGCCTATATATTTTCCAAAAAGCAATAGCACTCTCGAATTGTTAGGCTGCACCATTAAAAACCCGAAGGCGACAATCAAACCTGCAAATACAGAAAATCCGAACCAAGGACTTCTGAAAGCAACAATGGCACCTATACCGCCAAAAAATAGTATTAAAAACACTAACAGCATTAAGTAGCCATTTGCGGGTACAATAATTTTTTCTTCTTTCATGATGGGTAGTTTTAATTA
>JAGXIE010000174.1 GCA_024635765.1 Flavobacteriaceae bacterium
ATAATAGATCTTTGTCTATGTCGAAGTTTCCTGATTTTGGAGACCATATATCCATTGTATTGCTTTTAGAAGAAATGAAAATGGAAGCTATTGCAATAAAAATTAATGTCTTAGATTTCATCGTTTTATGTTTTAATAATTTCATTCGCTTTAAAATATTTTGCTGTTGCTTTGCATAAATTGTTGACAACGGTTGGTGTATGAGGAGTAGCTGACGACAGAAAGCTATTTCTTATACACGTTGTTATACTCAGTTTTTATTTTTTAAAATGTTCAGTTCTCCGAAATCAACGTCAAGTAAATTTTCTTGGTCAATGGAGAATCCTAATATTTCTCTTTTTGAATTAAAGTTGAAAGTTAAAAATCCATCGGGAACTCGTATGTCATTCCAATCTATTTTAAACGTATCAAAATGCCAATGTTCTAATTTCCCTTTAAATACTAGTGAATGAGAAAATGAAATTTCTAATCCACCACTCTCGGTATAATTTATTAAAATGTCTCCATACATTTTGTCGATGTATTTTCCAGCGTATTTTTGAATTTCTAATGAAGGTTTTGTTTTAGGGGTTTTAGAAATCTGAACAGGTGATTCTTTTTTCTTTTTTAAATTCTGGTTTCTATAATCCATTACTCTGGAATATATATCATACGACTCATCATTAAACAGCTCCTCCAATATTTTAGCTGTCAATAAAAAAGTTGCGGGCTCTTCCGCTTCATTGGTAAGTATTACAAACCCTAAGTTCATATCTTTTATCATAACAAGGTTAGCAGACATACCATCAATACCTCCACTATGTTCAATTATCTTATGTCCTTTTTTTGGGGTTAGCCACCAACCAAATCCGTAAGATGTGAATTCATTGTAAAACGGAGCACCACCTATAGGATATATAATTTGAGGTTTGAAAATTTCATTAATTATTTGCGGACTAACAATAGTATCATTACCAAATGTTCCATTATTCAGCAAGAGTCTCATATAATTTGACATTTCGTTTGACGAAGAGTAGATAAAGCCACCTGGAGCAAGATTATCTCCCTTTTCCTGTTTTATTGCAACTTTTTCATAATCCTCATTCCAAATATGTGGTTGGGCTAGGTTTCTATTAGATTCTCTTTCAGTTGAAAGAGATATGCTATTATTCATTTTCAGTTTATCAAACACTCTGGTTTTAAGGAAATCATCCCACGACATTCCAGAAACTTTTTTCACTATTTCTGAAGCAACTACATACATCACATTTTGGTATGCTGGTTTTTCTCGAAAGCCCGATACTGGTTCCAAATATTTGAGTCGCTTTATTATTTCTTCTCTTGAATAATCTGAGTGATACCAAAGTGTTCCACCACTTACATCCTTAAGACCACTTCTATGGGTTAGTAAGTCTCTAATGGTAAAATTATCCGTCACATAAGGTGCATACAATTCAAAATAGGGTAGATAGTCCTTAACTTTATCATCCCAATTAATTTTCCCTTCATCTACTAATATCCCCAATGTTAAAGCTGTAAATGACTTCGAGATTGAACCTATTCCAAAAATTGTATTTTCATCAACTTTTCTTTCTTTATGAATTTCCAAGTTTCCATACCCTTTGGAAAATATGATAGAATCATTTCGAACAATGCCAATCGAAAGACCAGGTACGTCGAAGTCCTTTATTAGTTGATGAATTTGTAAATTAAGTGAGTCTAATTGTATTTGTTGAGAGTATGATTTGGAGAATAATAATAGTCCAATTATAGTAAAGAAGAATGTTTTGATTTTCATTTTTTTTCAATTGAGTATAACGTTCTAGCTATGCTGCGTATCCCGAAGGGTATGCAGTATAGGTGTTGTTGTGGTGTCGTTTTTTTAGGTCAATTATCGTTTGTAAAAAATATAATCCGTCACAATCGGGTCAATTCCACTTTGTCTCAAATCCGATATTATTTGTCCTTTATGATGGCTGAAATGATTTGCTACGTGAAATAAAATCTGCTGTATCGAATTATTAAATTCGGTGCCTTTTGAATTCATATAAATTATGGTTTCGTCCAATTCACGTTTATCCAAAATTTCAAGTGTTTTCCGATAGTTTTCATTGTCAATTCCCTTGCATTTTTCGAGTGTATGCACTTGGTGAACTCCTAATTTTTCTTTTTCCATTATTCTTGCATTCCAAATCTGTTGAGCATTTATAGAATGAGAAAGCAATGGAATAATTCTTTCGGACAATTCACTTTCATTATCTATCAGTTGTTCTATCAACTTTTGGTTAAAGTGATTATGGTATTCAAAAATGTCTTTAAAAAACTCTTTCATTTTTCGATTCGTTAAAGTGTTCTCAAATGCACCACAACGGTCTCGCATAACGGCAAGTAGCGTGGAGTAGGGACGCGTTCTTGTCGGCTTAGTTGTTAATTACCTGGTCACTAAAATATCACTTTTCACCGGAATACCCGCTATTTGCGCTTAACCGATGTTAGCAACTGGCCTTGTTGATCGTTTAGTTTTTCTAACAATGAAATATGCAACAATAATATTTGGAACCCAGCATAACCAAGCAACTATCCTATAAGCACCAATAAATTCACCCATTACACTAGTCAATATAGGAAGCCAGATTCTTAAAGTCACTGCTGCAAAGCAAGCAGCATAGCTAAAAATCATAAATTTTTCATGCAATTCAACCTTTCCTTTCTTAATTGCTTTGAAACCTAAAATAGTTGTACTCAACCAAATTATTCCTAACGTGAAAAACCCAAGTTTACTGATAATTCCACCAGTTGCGTATAATGCAATAAAAAGTCCACAAATTCCACTTATTAAAACAGCAATCATATATGTTTTTCCTATTGTTCTATGTAATTTAATGTTCCTTTTTCTCAACTTATGACTAAACTGTAACCATCCGATTAATAGAGCAAGTCCTCCGAGAAGTATATGTCCATAAAATGCAATATTCCATATATTGTCACTTAAAAGTTCTGTTGACTTTGATGCTAATAACCCAAATCGCCTGTCAATCAAAAAGTAAATACTAGGATATAGACCAACAAGTGTGGATAAAATTCCAACTGTAATCCAAGAAGCTTTTTTCATTTTTCAATAGTTTTCTGAAATGTTACAGTGTTTTTAGCTTGTTGCCAACGGTTTGTGTATGGTTAGTTGCGTGGTTAAGCAACTAATTTAGTAAACAAAAACTTGCCAGAGAAAATTCCGAAGGAATTTTCCAAATAAGCACTTGCCAAAGCAATTAATTATACACGGTGTTGTGGTAGGTTATTTTATTTTTCAGTTCCAATTTTAATTAAATAATTCTTGAATTTTAGAGTTTTCATCTGCTGTTTTAGCATAACAGGCCTTAATAAAGTCATTATACTATCTTTCTGCATTCCAGTACTCGAATGGAACGTAACATCAGGATTTAATTCAGGTTTAACTGATTTAGACTGATAATTCTCATTTTAAGGTACTAATAAAACAATTACATTTAGCTATCTATTAAAATTGTATCATAAAAGCTATAGACAAGAATTTAAAAGTAGTCTCCCTTTTCTTTGCAACATTAATATTAATTCAAGGTTGTACGATTTACAAATCAGCATCTGTAACACTTGATGAAGCATCAAAATCTAATACTAAAGTTAGAGAGAAGACTTTTGATAATCAATCTCTAAAGTTTGACAGAATTGAAGTTTCAAATAACAAAAGTTTGTTAATAATATTACACAAAATCATCTGGGAATAATGAGAATAAGAAAATGTATAATTGTATGGCTTAAGACCATTATATTCGGAAGTCTATTGGCGACAGTATTAAGTGTTCCAATAATATTCATAAAAATGAGTTACTATTTAATGCCTACAATATCTATTATAATTCCTTTTCTTGTTATAACAATATTAGCAAGCCTTATTGCTTCAATACCAACTATTGCAGTTATGATAAAATTACGAGAATCCCTTTTGAGAAATAAAGCAGAATCAAATGTTATTACAAATAAAATTAATAGAATCCATTGGCTTGGTGGTATTATTACATTTATAATAATTGCATTTGCATTTGAGTTCGGAAGTTTAGCATTAATTTTTTTGTTAGTTTATCTGGTTAGTTTTCTCTCAATCGGACACTTTTTATGGCAAAGAGAGTTAAAAACCCCAATGGATAGATTACGACTTCAATAAACTATCATTAAAAGATAAGCAAAAAATAATATAGAAAGTATTCAACTTAAGGATAAAACGACGTCAACTATTTTAACCATTGTAAGTCTTGTTGCAGTCATTGCTGGTATGTTTGGATTTATAATTGAAGAAAGTTTAAATAATTTAGGTTCCAGTAATTCGGCAAATTAGAGTATAACGATATTTATAAGGCCAAAACACAAACTATAATGACATTTTAATTAATACTTTTTTCAATTGAATTTACTGGATATTAAATAATTCGAGCCCTTATTTTTTTGTTTAGCGCGTTTGTCAAAATGTGCCACAACGGTCTCGGTTAACACAAGTTGCGGGAGTAGGGATGCGAACTTGTCGGTTTAGACTTTATTTGTTGGTTAATTTAATTATTTTCTTTGAAAAACTACCCGTTATTTGTGATAACCGTTGTTGTGCTGCGTTACATTGAAGATAAATAGTTGACGAGTATATTTCTTCAATTATTTGAATAATATTCAAAAGAATTGATTTAGCTTAATAATTTAAGAACCTGAGTATTGGTTTTTTAAATTAATTATTTCCTTTTTCATTTCTATATTTTTCTTGCTCCCTATTCAAATGTTCCAGTTCTTTTAAAGTATTTTTCATAGCCTTCTTTTGAATATTATCATTTTCATCTCCAGTTTCATTTTTTGAATTTGAAAGGCTGAGCTGATGTTCTCGTTCATCATTCAAAGTTTTAAGATCATTTAGAGTAGTTTTTAGTTCTTGATTAGAAGATTCTGTTTTTTCAATTTCATGATTTTGTTCAATTATTAACTCTACAGTTTCATCTTTTATATTTTTAGATTCATTTGAACAACTAAAAGTGGTTAAAGCGATAAGTCCTAATATTGATAAATTAACTTTCATAATTTCAATTAGATTTATTTGGATTACTTTATTAAATATAATATTAAATGAATTTTCAAATTTCGTTAATGCTGCACAACGTCTCGTATAAAAACAGAACAATCAGGCGTTGCAAGCGAGCACGAAGTTTCGAATTGACACAGATTTAAGCAATGTTTTTATACATTGTTGCCACAGTACTTTATCCGTCGCTTTTTAGTCTTATTTGCGTTATTATCTCGTTAACTTCTTGGAACAAACTTGATAGTTCCGATTTTCCCGATTCTAAATCCGCCATATTTTCGGTTACAGAGTAAAGTCCGTTTTTGGTTAAAAAATTGAAGTTAACTTTTCCCTCTTCTGGAAGTTTTGGTTCGTCAATTTTTTTGGCTTTTGATAAATACTTTTGAAATCCGTCGACTTTTTGGGTAACCATTTCCCTTACTTCTTCGTGTTGTCCTGCGCCAATAAAACCTCCACCCGAACTTAGATACAAACTTGTGTCACCAGTCAAAAAGGAAATAACACTTGCACTTCCTGGATTCATTGCCATCTCTGTAATCATTCCGTAAACTTTATCCTCCGCAATATCTTCGAGGCCAATTTGATCAGCCTTTGCAGAAAATGCCATTTTTCGCATTTCCATATATGGATTTTGATCAGCCGTTTTTTCGGTAAGTTGTGTTTTTTCGGTTGCTGATTTTTTGGTTTTATTAGTCCAACTAATGAAAACTCCGATTGCAATTATTGCTACTATTACGATTAGAATATATTTCACCATTTACTTTTTTTTGTATTGTGGGCAACGGTCTTGATTAACGCAAGTGGCGTGAAATAGGGACGGGTTCTTGTCGGCTTAGTTGTTTTTTACTTGGTCTCTAAAATAGCACTTTTCAGCAAACTACCAGCTATTTACGCTTAACCGATGTTGCCTTTTCGTTGCATTTCCTAGTTTATCTTATCTTTTAAAATTCAGATTTTCAATTTTTAAGTAGTTATATTTTGTAAAAATATTAATTCCGCTTGAGTAAGGAATTCCACAACGGATTTAATATTGCTTTAATATCAATTTCTGATATATTTTCTTAGTTCTCATAAATTAATTTAAATCAAATACTAACTTGAAAATTAGTAATAGGAAAAGTATAATTGCTAAAGTTATTCCTGTTATTTTCTTTGTTCTTTTGTTATAAAATGATCCCATATTGTTATTAATTATAGATTTCAATTATTCATATTAAGCCCCTAGATCAATTCGGTTATACAATTTTTTTAAATTCTGTTCGAGCCATTAATTCCGAAATAGATTTTATTGCTTAGGCAGTTTGGTTTTATGATTTTATTCCAATTCATTCATTTTTTTAGCTCTTATTTGTCCTATAAAAAATAATGCAATACCAGCACCTATCAAAATTCCAGAAATAAAATCAAGTAGTTCATTTTCGATAACAAATTTAATTATGATTCCAATCAGTAAAATTGCTAATCCGATAATTTTCATTTTAATCATATTTTGTCAGTTCTGAGTTTGTTATGCAATGAAAGGCAGCGTTTAGTATAAGCGGTCGTTTTAATGGCGCTTATACATTGTTGTACTTAGTTATTTTTTCAATTCTCATTCTGTGTGATCTTTGCAAGATTACAGGGTATACATTTCCTAAAATATTTATTAGTGTGATGATAATTACGAGAAAAATATATCCATGAACGAGTAAAACAAAAGAT
>JAGXIE010000175.1 GCA_024635765.1 Flavobacteriaceae bacterium
GGGTAGGATAAGATATGGTTCAGCATTGGTAGTTTTTCCTGTGCTTTCTCTTTGTCTGAAGTACCGTATTGTGCCAATAAAATTGGGTAATTGATGCCTACGCCATCTTTTAATCGCTCGATGCTCTTAAAAGCGTCTTCTTTGGTTTTAGCATATTCAAACGCCAAGGCGACAAATTCGATGTCCTTATCTCTATTCTCTTTATAGTATTGTGAATAATATTTGCTTTCATCCAAACAATTAGGGCACCAACTTCCCATAATTTGTACAATTACCACTTTATCTTTAAATCTGTCATCATTTAATGACACTATTTCTCCAGAGGTATTTGGAAACTTAAATGATACTTTTTCATAACCTTCCTTTAAAAAAGTTAGTTTATTCTCATCCGGAAGTTCAAACTTATCATTTCGTTTAGCGATAAAAGGTTCATTAAAATGATTTCCAGAATAAAACGTGCCTTGCATCGCATTGTTGGAAACAGTTGCTGTAAACAAAAAAGCGTGTGCACCATCAAAAGTTGACAATTTTAATTCATCGCCATCCATAACACCTTCCAAATAGCGGTAATCTCCAGTTGCAGTCCTAAAGGTTCCTGTCACTTTATTACCTTCTTGTTTAAAGATTCCTTTGGCTACGTATTCGTCACCTTTTACGCCTTGACTAAAAACTGCTTCCCAATTACCACTGACATTAAATGTTGCTGGCTTCTCTGGGGCATCAAAACGTGTCTTTTTATTATACACAGCCTTAAAAGGAAGTACTCTATCCAAACTTTCCTTAATAAAATCACCTTTTAAAATCGTATCGTATATTTTTAAAGCGAAATAGCCTTCAAAAACTGGCATCCTAATAAAGACGGAATCGTTTCTGTAGTCTATATCATCAACTAAAATCACTTCTTCAGCATTAAATATTTTCATGCCCCTTTTTGCTGTGACTTCGAAATTGAAGGGAAGTGTTTCTTCATCCGAGATTTTTAATTCTCCTCGCCAAACGCCCTGTTTTAAAGGTTCAACAAAATAATCTGGATTACAAGATGACAATAACAGGATAAAAAATAAATATACAAATGACCTCATAAATAGTGTTTCTTTCATCAAAAGCCGAAATAAAGACAAAATACTTACAAATAAAAATTATTTAGCATTTCTATTGCTATTTAGTATTATTATCTTTACCGCCTGAATTCAATTAGACAATGAAAATATCCTATAATTGGTTAAAACAGTTCGTTAACATAGATTGGTCTCCTGAAAAAACCGGAGAACTTCTCACAGATTTAGGTCTTGAAGTTGAAGGCATAGAATCTTATCAATCAGTTAAGGGCGGATTGAAAGGAATAGTGGTGGGTGAAGTCTTGACGTGTGTACAGCATAGCAATGCAGACAGATTAAAAGTAACCACAGTAGATATTGGCACTGGCGAAACACTGCAAATTGTATGTGGTGCACCGAACGTTGCGGCTGGTCAAAAAGTTCCTGTGGCAACCATCGGAGCAACTTTATATACTGAAGCAGGTGAGGCTTGGACCATCAAAAAAGGAAAAATAAGAGGTGAGGAAAGTCAAGGAATGATTTGTGCTGAAGATGAGCTGGGACTTGGTAAATCGCACGATGGCATCATGGTTATGGATGCCAATTTGAAACCTGGAACGCTAGTTTCTGATGTTTTTAAGGTTGAAAATGATCATGTTTTTGAAATAGGATTGACACCAAACAGAGCTGATGCCATGAGTCATTTTGGAACCGCTCGGGATATCAAAGCCGGTTTGGTTCAGAAGGAAATGAATGTCGAATTGATAACGCCTTCTGTTAGCGCTTTTCATGTTGACAGTAGAACTTTAAAAATTGATATTGAGGTCGAAGATAAGACATTGGCACCTCGCTATTGTGGTGTGACAATTTCAGGCCTTAAAGTTGGCGATTCACCAACATGGTTGCAAAATCGATTGAAAGCGATAGGATTGACACCAAAAAATAATATCGTTGACATCACGAATTATGTGTTACATGAACTTGGACAGCCACTCCATGCCTTTGATGCCGTAAAAGTCACCGGAAATAAAGTCATTGTAAAAACACTTCCAAAAGGCACTAAATTTACAACGCTTGATGGTATAGTCCGAGAATTGCACGAAGAAGATTTAATGATTTGCAACGCTGAAAAACCGATGTGTATCGCTGGTGTTTTTGGAGGTATCGACTCTGGTGTCACGGAAAGCACTACGAGTATTTTCTTAGAAAGCGCTTATTTCAATCCGGTAAGCATTAGAAAAACAGCCAAAAGACATGCCATGAATACCGACGCCTCTTTTAGATTTGAACGTGGCATCGATCCGAATATTACGGAATATGCTTTAAAACGTGCGGCTTTGTTAATACAGGAAATCGCTGGTGGCGAAATCACTAGTGATTTAATCGATATCTATCCAAAAAAAATAGAAGATTTTCAAGTAAGAATGATCTTTGAAAATGCACAAAAATTAATTGGCGAAGAAATTCCTCGAGATATTATCAAACGTATTTTAATGTCCTTGGATATAAAAATTAATAATGTAACTGAGACCGGTTTAGGTTTGATGGTTCCTGCCTATCGCAATGATGTACAACGCGAGGCTGATGTCATTGAAGAAATACTTCGAGTGTATGGTTATAACAACATTAAAACAACCGAAAAATTAAACGCAAGCATTTCGAACACCTCAAAATTTGAAGATTTTAAGCTTCAGAATATTATTGGCAATCAATTAGTGTCACAAGGTTTTTTCGAAATAATGTCGAATTCATTAACAACACCAAACTATGCCAATTTAAGTGAGCAACTAAAAGAGGAGCACAATGTAACGATGCTCAACCCTTTAAGTAACGATTTGAGCGTTATGCGTCAAAGTTTGCTGTTCTCAGGATTGGAAGCGGTTTCTCGCAACATTAATAGACGGAGATACGATTTAAAATTATTCGAATTTGGGAAAACATATCACGACTATAACGGAAACCGCAAAGAACCAAAACATTTGTCAGTTTTTGTAACAGGAAACAAAACAACCGAGCGTTGGAATTCAACGACACAACCAAGTGATTTTTTCTATTTAAAAGGAACTGTGAATGCCGTTTTGGAGCGTTTGGGGATTACAAGTTTTAAGGCTTCTCCAATTCAAAATGACGTATTTAGCGAAGGTGTTAGTCTAACATTAGGAAAAACTCAATTGGTAGAATTTGGATTGGTCAACAAAAAAATACTGAAGTATTTTGGCATTTCACAAGAGGTATTGTTTGCGGATTTCAATTGGGACAATATATTGACTTTGGCGAGAAACAATAGCATTAAAATTAAAGATATTCCGAAATATCCGGAAGTTCGACGTGATTTTGCCTTGTTATTGGACGACACGATTACCTTTGAGCAAATTGATACGATTGCAATGAAAACTGAAAAGCAATTGCTGAAGGATGTGGATCTGTTTGATGTCTATCAGGGCAAAACCCTACCTGACGGAAAGAAAAGTTACGCCGTTAGTTTTATTCTTCAAGATGAAAATAATACCTTGACAGATAAACAAATTGACAAGATTATGGGCAGATTACAGGCCAATTTTGAAAGAGAATTGGGAGCTGAATTGAGGTAAAGTGTTTAGATTCGAGATTTGTAGCTCATGACGTCGATGGAGTCTTAAATTTCTTGACAACGGAATAGTTTGTCAATGTCGCTTTTTCAAGTAACTCTATCAATGTCTTTGCTATTTCAAAAGCCATCAAAGGCGGTACGGCATTACCTATCTGTTGATATTGGCTCAATCCTTTTTCCCAACTCATTTTGGTACGCATTCCTTCAAAAATAAAATCATCTGGAAAGGACTGTAACCTTGCTCCTTCTCTTGCCGTAAAGTTTCGATTCAAATAAGGATGAATAAAATTGCTTTGAAAGGATGCAGCTATTGTAGGTGCAGGTTTGTCAGGAATCAATCTTAAATTATTTTGACTGAATTTGATTTTTGATTTTTCTTTAGGATTGCCACGCTGCACCGCGCCATGTGTTTCCCAAACATCCAATAAATTTTTACCTGGTCTGATGGCCTCAAAACGTTCTATCACACGCTTGGTATGCTTCATGGCAATGTGGTTAAACACTCCTTCAGTATTGTTACGCATCAGCTGTTGATAAGCACCTTGAGGTTTTGTAACATACTTCATTCTTTCCTCACCTTCTCCAGCATTTATTTGTGGCAAATCTGAAATGGCTTCTTCCACTGTAACTTCTTTTTCGATGCATTTTTCGGGAAATTGTGGTTTCATCTCCAAATCTCTTCTAATACCCATTACTATAACCCGTTCTCTTGATTGGGGCACTCCGTAATCAGATGCCTTTAATATTTTATAGTCAACTGCATAACCAAATTTACCAGCTGATTCAAATTCTTTAATGATTTGCTTTATGACTTCTCCTGACTGCATAGACAACAAACCTTTGACGTTCTCCATGACAAAGGCCTTGGGGCTGTACCAATCAATGGTTTTTACGAATTCGTAAAACAGACGATTTCTGGGGTCATTTGAAACTTTATTACGTCGCTTGTTTGCTAAACTGAAACCTTGGCATGGAGGCCCGCCAATAATGACATCGATATCAGCTTTTTTTATGTGATTATCGAAATCATCTTTTTTGAAATCGGATAGGTCTCCACATAAAAATGGAATTTCAGGAAAATTAGTTGCGAATGTTTTCTCACAGTTTTCGTCAATATCTGAAGCTAAAACAGACGTGAATCCAGCCCAAGAAAAACCTAGTGTCATACCTCCACAACCAGAAAACAAATCAATAGAAGTCAATATCTGTTTATTCATATTGGCAATAATACTAAATTAAATAAGGATATTTTGAAGCGTTTGATAAGTTCACCTTTATTGTTAGCAATTCTATTCATTATAGAAGAATAGCCTTAACGATATTCCGGATTATCAAAACTCCACCTGTTTCCATTATCCCAGTCTTCTTTAGAATTGCCATAAGAAGGATATCCATTATTATCTTTCAGAATTTTCGCCAAATGCATTAAATTATAAGTCATGAAAGTTGTATTTCGATTCGTAAAGTCATTGTTTTTGGCATCCGCCTTTTCATCCAAATAACTCGGACCAGGTCCAACTTCGCCTATCCAACCACAGTCAGCCTGAGGTGGAATGGAATAACCAATATGCTGCAAAGCATAAAGCATCCCCTTCGCACAGTTCTTTACACCGTCTTCATTACCGGTAATGATACAACCACCCACTTTTCCATAGAATAGATACTGACCTTTATCATTGCACTTGCCACTCATTGCATATAAGCGTTCAATAAGTTTAGAAGCCACTGAAGATCGCTCACCCAACCATATTGGTGTACCAATAATTAAAATATCCGCATCAAAAATACGCTCAAAAAGTCTTGGCCATCCATCACTCTTATAACCATATTCTGTCATGTCTGGAAAAACTCCTACAGGTATTTCCTCATCTACAAATCGAATCTGGTCGACCTTTACTCCTTCCTTTTTCATAATGTTTACAGAAACATCAATCAAGCCTTGGGTATGGCTTTTTCTTGGCCATTTTTTTAAGGTACAATTAACGTACATCGCTTTTAAATCGGAAAAGTTTGGATGGTTCATAGAGGTTATCTTTAATTTATTCATTCAAGTTACAAAATCAAGTTACAAAATCAAGTTACAAAATATCATGTAGTTTGTTTCCTAAATTTATCAGAAATATTCAGTGACAAATTTTTCTCAAATATTATAGTTTTTTTAATAATAGAGCTACAAATTATGTTTAATTTTAGCATTCAATAAAAATAAAATAAATGGCAACGGTCATACTTAGAGGAACTAATTTTCAAACATCTGGAGATTTACCTAAAAAAGGTGAAAAAGCTCCGGATTTTAAGCTTACAGCAACCGATTTAACCACAAAATCGCTTTATGATTTTAAAGGATACAATCTGGTTTTGAACATTTTTCCAAGTGTCGATACTGGTACTTGTGCCACTTCGATGCGAACTTTCAATAAGGAAGCTAGCCAATTAAAAGGCACCAAAGTACTTTGTATTTCACATGACTTACCTTTTGCATTTTCTAGATTTTGCGGTGCAGAAGGGCTGGACAATGTTGTTAGCCTTTCCGATTATAAAGATGGAAGTATGGGTAAAACCTACGGTTTGAATTTTGTTGATGGACCTTTTGAAGCGCTGCACTCACGGTGTATTGTTGTTATCAATAAAGATGGAATCATTACACATACAGAGCAAGTACCTGAAATCGCGGACGAGCCAAATTATGAAGCCGCCATCAAAGCTTTGTCATAATTTGTAAATATGACCGAAAAAAAAGATTCCTTTCTTGTAAATCGACTTAAAAGTGTGCGTTATGCTTTTAATGGTGCTTTGTATTTATGCAAAACTGAAGCTAGTATTCAAATTCAGTTGGTGATTGCACTTATTATCATTGCCGCTGGATTCTATTTTAATATCTCTACTACAGAATGGTTGGTTCAAATAGCCATGATAGGCTTGGTAATGAGCATGGAAGGCATTAACACAGCTGTTGAATATATTGCCGATTTTATACATCCCGACCTTCATGCCAGTATAGGTCGCATAAAAGACATTGCCGCTGGCGCTGTTTTCATTGCGTCTATCGCCTCAGTCGTAATTGCTATTATTATTTATTACCCAAAAATAGCTCTTCTCTTTATATAGATAAAATGTTCATTTCGTTGATGATGGTTTTATCAATCAACGATGTTTATAAGTACCTTTAAAAATATACTATTTACTTATGAATTCCGTTAGGATAAACGTTAGTAATTTGTATTTTTGTTTCAATCGAATTAAGCGTAGATGGCGAAGAAGAAAACCAAGACCAAAAGTAGTACCACTTCTAAAATCAAAAAACCGAGTTTTAAATTATCAAGCCAACAAAAGCTCATTTTTGGAAGCTTATTGATTATTCTTGGCATTTTGATGTTCATTGCGTTTTTATCTTTCTTTTTTACAGGCAAAGCAGATCAAAGCACACTAACTGAACTCACATCTAGAGATGTCAAGGCCGAGAATTGGCTGAACAAAATTGGTGCTTGGGTTAGTGATCTATTCATTTCACGTGGTTTTGGCATTGCTTCCTTCATTTTTTCAGGATTACTATTTATTTCGGGTGTTTATGTCACTTTAGATCTCAAAAAAACAAAGCTAATCAAACATTGGATTTGGGGAACATTGATTGTGATTTGGCTTTCCATTTTCTTTGGATTTTTTGCGCACAAATATGATACACTTGGCGGCACAATCGGTTTTGAAATGAACAGTTTTTTTCAGGACTATGTTGGTGTCATTGGAACAATTTGTTTGCTAGCATTTGGATTTATTGCCTATTTAGCAATTCGATTCAAGTTAACGGGGCAACATTTTTTGGATTTGTTCAAATCTGCGAAAAAAGATGTGACGGAAGATTTCAAGTCATTAAAAGATGATCCTGGGTATGTTGCTTTAGACAACGACTTATCTGCAGAGGCGGAAGATATTAAATCTGCCTTTGATTTAACACCTCTAAAAGTAGAACCTACCATTGAAAATCATTCTGAACCAGCGGTAAAATCTAAACCTGTTGAAAAAGAAACTCCAAAAGTTTCAGATAACAATATGGAGATTGAAGTCGAGAAAATTGCAGAAGAAGCATCTGAAACTGATAATCTGTCCAATAAATTGGTCGAAGATTTTGGAAAGTTTGATCCAACTTTGGAATTGAGCAAGTATCAATTTCCTCCTTTGGATTTATTAAAAAAATATGATTCTGAAGGTATAACTATCAATCAAGAAGAACTTGAGGAAAACAAAAATAAGATTGTCGAGACCTTAAATAATTATAATATTGGGATTGCCAGTATCAAAGCTACCATTGGGCCAACAGTCACCTTATATGAGATTGTTCCAAATGCAGGCGTTCGAATTTCAAAAATTAAAAATCTAGAAGATGATATTGCCTTGTCTCTCGCAGCGTTGGGTATTCGAATCATTGCTCCTATCCCAGGGAAAGGAACCATCGGTATTGAGGTTCCCAATAAAAATTCAACGATAGTCTCAATGCGTTCCGTAATTGCATCACAAAAATTCCAAAAATCAGATATGGAATTGCCGATTGCATTTGGAAAAACAATTAGCAACGAAACAATGGTGGTTGATTTGGCTAAAATGCCACATTTATTGATGGCTGGTGCAACTGGTCAAGGAAAGTCTGTTGGATTGAATGCAGTGTTGACATCTCTTTTATATAAAAAACATCCTGCCGAAGTAAAATTTGTTTTAGTTGATCCCAAAAAAGTAGAACTGACCTTATTCAATAAAATCGAACGTCATTATTTGGCCAAATTACCAGATAGTGAAGAAGCTATCATAACAGACAACACGAAAGTCATCCATACCTTGAATTCGCTCTGTATTGAAATGGATAATCGATATGAGATGTTAAAAAACGCATTATGTCGTAATATAAAAGAATATAACGAAAAGTTCAAAGCGCGAAAACTCAATCCTAATGACGGTCACGCGTATTTACCATACATCGTTTTGGTAGTTGATGAGTTTGCCGATTTGATAATGACGGCCGGAAAAGAAGTTGAAACACCTATAGCGCGTTTGGCACAATTAGCCCGAGCCATAGGAATTCATTTAATCATTGCTACACAACGTCCTTCAGTGAATGTTATTACAGGGATCATAAAAGCTAACTTTCCTGCGAGAATTGCCTTTAGGGTGACGTCTAAAATCGACTCTAGAACGATTCTCGACAATTCTGGAGCTGATCAATTGATAGGTCGTGGTGATATGTTATTTACCCAAGGAAATGAACTAACACGTATTCAATGTGCTTTTGTTGACACCCCTGAAGTTGAAAATATAACTGAATATATTGGTAATCAAAAAGCTTATCCTGATGCTTATTTATTGCCAGAATATGTAGGTGATGAGAATGGCACAAGTCTTGATGTAGATATCGCGGACAGAGATAAACTGTTTAGAGAAGCAGCCGAAGTAATCGTCACTGCCCAACAAGGTTCTGCATCATTGTTGCAACGTAAGTTAAAATTGGGTTACAATAGAGCTGGCAGATTGATTGACCAACTCGAAGCTGCTGGTATTGTTGGTCCTTTTGAAGGTAGCAAAGCCCGACTAGTGTTAGTTACAGACTTAGTTGCTCTAGACCAATTATTGGCCAATGAAACAAATTAAAGATAAAATATAAATTTATTATGAAACATGTATTAATGGCATTCGTTTTTTTAATTTCTTTTTCTAATCAGGCTCAAGATGTTGCGAAAGCGAAAGCTCTTTTAAATGAAGTAAACCAAAAGGTTAAAAGCTACAATAATATAAGTATTGATTTCAAATATGTGTTGAAAAACACAAGCGAAAATATTAATCAAGAAACCCGTGGAGATGTCACTATTGAAGGTGATAAATATTTATTGAACATTCTTGGCGTCACTCGTATTTTTGATGGCAAAACCTTATACACTATTAATCCCGAAGACGAGGAAGTCACTATTTCTAAAGACAACTCGGATGATGAAAGCACAATTACTCCGAGTAAAATGCTTTCCTTTTACAAAGATGGATATACTTATAATATGGATATCATCCAAAATGTGAATGGTCGAAAAATACAATATATAAAGTTGAGCCCAATTGATACGAATTCAGAAATAAAGAATGTATTATTAGGTGTTGATGTCCAGACCAAACACATCTACAATCTTATAGAAACTGGGAAAAATGGAACGCAAACGACCTTAACCGTTAATTCTTTTAAAACTAACGAACCTATTTCAAAAACCTTATTTACCTTTGACAAGAATAAATACAAGGGTTATTACATCAACAAATTGGATTGATTTTAAGAATCAATTTGAATAAGTTAGTATTTCAATTTTCGATTTGATAGTAATTCAAATTTTTTTGATGAGATTCCTGCTTACGTAGGAATGATTATGAAAATATTAGACAGATACATACTTACGACCTATTTAAAAACATTTTTGAGCGTGTTTATTATACTCATGCTCATTTTTGTTTTACAAACAGTTTGGCTTTATATCAGTGAACTTGCTGGTAAAGATTTAGACATGGCGACCGTCGGAAAGTTCTTGCTCTATTTTATGCCAAAACTAATGCCTTTGGTGTTACCCTTGACCATTCTTTTGGCTTCAATAATGGTATTCGGAAGTTTCGCTGAAAATTATGAGTTTGCCGCCATGAAATCGACTGGGATTTCCTTACAACGCGCTATGCGAAGCTTAAGTATTTTCATTGTGGGACTTGCCATTACCATTTTCTTTTTTACGAATAATGTAATTCCTTGGGCAGAATACAATTCCTATAACCTTCGTAAGAATATTGCTCAACTAAAACCAGCAATGGTTATTGCAGAAGGACAATTCAATGAAATCGGAAATATCAATATCAAGGTTGATAAAAAGTCTGGTGACAAAGGCCAGTATTTGGAAAAGGTCGTAATGCACATTAAATCGGAACAGCGTGTTGGAAATTATAAAGTCATTATTGCTGAAAAGGGAGAATTGATTAGTAGCGAAAACTCGAATATTCTTCAGTTAGTTTTATTTGATGGTCATTATTACGAAGAAATTTATAGTAGAGATCCAAAGGAGAGCAATAAAAAACCTCATGCTAAAAGTTATTTCGAGACCTACACTTTGAATGTAGATTTGGAAGAATTAAATAAGGTTGATTTAGAAGACAAAAGTTTTAGTGACAGATATAACATGCTTAATGTTAGCGGATTGAGCTATACGATCGATAGCCTTTATAAAGACAGAAATAAAGATTTAAAAGGATTTTCTGATATTCTCTACACAAGATCTAATATCAATAGCCTTAATATCAATATGGAGCCAAAAAAAGACTCCATATTTAAAGGAGATATTATGGACCTTTATGACACTAAAACCAAGACACAGTTATTAAACTTGGCTTTGAATACTGTCAATAGCACCAATCAGATAATAGACACGAAACAACAAAGTTTCCAAATAAAACAAAAATGGCTCAATAAGCATGTTATAGCACTTCACGAAAAATACGCGTTAGGCTTCGCCTGTATCATTCTATTTTTTGTGGGCGCTCCATTAGGAGCATTGATTAGGAAAGGTGGTTTAGGCTTACCGATGGTAATTGCCATTCTACTATTTTTGACCTATCATTTCATAGGTATATTTGCAAAAAACAGCTCTCAAGATGGAACTTTGAATCCTGTTTTTGCAACTTGGTTATCAACCTTAATCATGCTTCCCTTAGGAATTTCCTTAACAAGACGAGCTACTAAAGATAGAGGGCTTTTTGAATTTGGTAACTATCTCGATCCTATAAAGAAATTCTTGAAATTAAAACCGAAGGTCATTTTTGATGAAGAAGGAAAAGACATTTCATACCATTATTTTGAGGGTTACAGCGATGAGAAATTAATGGATATACTGAAAAATCACGAATCCCTTAATCTTAAAAAGTCCAGCAAAGCCAAAGCATATTCTATACTTGTTAAAAGAGGTGTTAATTTAGATCAATTAAGTTCAAATGGACTCATAGTTGGAGACTATTTTAAAATTTCTACCGCTAAAGGAAAAGATTGTTTGGAATATTCTCGAATTGCTTTCATATTCTACTGTATTGGAGTTGTTTTATTAGGTCTTCATTTTATCTTTAAAAACAATAAATTTCCAGAATTTGCTTCATCCTCAATTGATTTGAGTTTGATTTCATTTTTCATATTTGCGCTTTACTTTGGGGCTACTTATATACAATCTATTAAATTCTACAAACAACTAGGTTTAAAGGCAAAACCGTTAAATCCGATACTCATGTTCATTGGATTGCCGTTCTATGGTGTATCTCATTTCCTATTGAGAAACAAAATCAAGGAAGACTTGAACCAGAGCGCTATAGAAAATATAAATTAATCTTATCTTTGCAAATAATTTCAAATTAAATGAATACCACAACCTTGCAAGCAAAAATCCAACTAAATACAATCGAAGAAGCCATTGAGGATATCAAGAAAGGCAAAGTCATTATCGTAGTAGATGATGAAAACAGAGAGAACGAAGGTGATTTTATAGCTGCTGCTGAAATGGCATCTCCTGAAATGATCAATTTCATGGCAAAACATGGAAGAGGCCTGATTTGCGCTCCTTTAACTGAAGATAGATGTGAGGAATTGGACTTAACAATGATGGTGCAGAATAACACTGTTTTACACCATACACAATTTACGATTTCAGTAGATTTGATTGGTCAAGGTTGTACAACTGGGATTTCGGTGCATGACAGATCGAAAACCATTAAAGCATTGGTCATTAATGATACTAAACCGCATGATTTAGGTCGGCCAGGGCATATTTTTCCTTTGAAAGCAAAAAATGGTGGTGTTTTAAGAAGAACAGGACATACGGAAGCTGCTGTGGATCTAGCGCGTTTAGCAGGTTTTCAGCCGGCTGGTATTTTAGTGGAGATTTTAAATGAAGATGGTACAATGGCACGTTTACCTCAATTACTTGAAGTAGCCAAAAATTTTGATTTAAAAATTATCTCAATTGAAGATTTGGTAGCCTACCGAATGGAACACGATTCTTTGATTGAGAAAAAAGAAGATTTTGATTTTGAAACTCGATTTGGCAGTTATAGGTTAAGAGCTTATGAACAAACGAACAATCATCAAATACATATTGCTCTGACAAAAGGGCGATGGGACAGAGATGAACCTGTTTTAACTCGTGTAAATTCTACCCTAGTCAATAATGATATTCTAGGCACATTGACAAATAATGCGGACGAAAAGTTAGATGATATGTTTAAAGTTATCAATGACGAAGGGAAAGGAGCAATCATTTTTATCAATCAACAAGCAGAATCCATGAATCTTTTAAAACGCTTAAATATCTTAAAAGAATCTCAAATAGAGGGTAAAGTGGTAAAGGCACCAAGCATTGAAATGGATTCCAAAGATTTTGGAATAGGTGCTCAAATACTTCATGATTTAAAAATACACAAGTTAAGATTGATTTCTAATAGCCAACAAACCAAACGTGTTGGGATGATTGGTTATGGATTAGAGATTATTGATTATGTGAACTATTAATCAATAACTTCAAACACTTTAAAAAGTCCTTTGCTCTTGGTATTGGGCACTTCAGAAATAAAAGCGTATTTACCTGGTTTTAAATCAGCATAGAAATAGCCAGTATTCCCGGCAGGCATATCATTAACGCCCCCTAAAAAGGTAATACCATTAGGAACTGGTGTAATTAATCCTTTAGGGTCAGACCAATCCATCCAAGCTTCCAGATCATCTTCGCTTGCATAATCTTCAAGCTTTACCAAATTAAGGTCATGCCAAATAAAATTCTCATGTGCCTTTTGGTCTTTTACGAATACTGAAAAAATTTGTTTCCCTTTAGTTATGCTTTTGTCGTAAGAAATACCTTCTTCTCCTGAAAGCGTAATATTGACAGTCGCTTCAGGAGGCATATTACCACTATCTTCTTCAGTGACTATAATAGGCTTTGCCATTCCCATAGCTGTATGAAATTTACCATTAGGCATTTTGACATAACATTCCATAATGTAATAGCCAGGTTCCAATTTAACCGTGGTCACGGCCGTATGATGAGGCGCTATCAAACCTGTCCCACCACTGTACACAACTCCATAAAACCATTCTGGTAATTTACCGAAGGCTGCGAAACCCTCTTCTGCTTTCCCTTCATTAATTAGATCCATACCTTCAGTAAATACAGGAACTATTTCCTTCATCGTATTCTCAATAGTTTTTCCTTCTGGATACTTATCGAGTAAAATGAAATGGGTTTCCTTGGAAAAATTATCATATTTAATAGTATTCCATCCTGAAGGAATTGTATCGACGGACTGAAAGTCCATAGCACGGGTTATTATGGAAATCGCTTCAGGTTTTTGGATGTCATTTGACTGATCTTCAATTGTTGTATCTTCTTTTTTATCTGTTTTACAGCTTACCATGACTATCATTATCATAAGGATAGAAACATTTCTAAAAAAAAGTAGCTTTTTCATTTTATATAATTTAAGTGGTTCAATAATATTCTGTCTATGTATTTTTCCGTTTTACAAGATAAAAATATAATTATCAAATTTGTTAGTTGCTCTAAATTATTTAGTTTTTTAGTCCTCAAACATGTATGTCATAAAAAGCATTTTTTGCGCATTAAGTAAGTTGCGTAAAAATTTTCATAATATGTTGATTAATATGTTTTTTATTGTTTTATTATTTTAAATGTTTGCTTTGTTTTAGCGGTATTAAAATGCAAAAAGTAAACTCCTTTTGATAGATGAGGATAATTCAATTTAATAGATTTAACACCTTGCCGTATTTCTATTTTGGAAATTTCTTTACCTTGTAAATCAAACATTTGAAGTAAGCCTTCACTTTCCAGAGCTGATTTTAAAGAAATATTTAGTTCACCCTTAAAAGGATTTGGGTACATTTTGGCCAACAGTGATTCGTGAGAGGAAGTTCCTAATACAAATGGCTGGGCTTCTGACCAAAAATAAAGGGACTTTAAGTTAAAGATGTAAGTGCTTAAGCCATCGTCCCAATTATAACGATAAAATTCATGAGTATTACCATTGCCATCATAATTAAAAGTAAACTTTGAATTTTCTTTCCATGCACCATTAACCCAAGATTTAAATTCAACTTCTAAAGGTCTACCTGAATTAAAGGTATAGTAAATTATTGATGAGTTTATCAATCCGCTACCCGAATCAAATTGTTGGACAACATTATATATATCACTATTGGTATAAGAGTAAATTTGTCTGGATTGAGGTGTAGCTGGCCAATTTGGTCCACCCGTCCAAATAAATGAGTCTTGCTGAATTATTAAATTGCCATTATAGGTCATTACAAATTTTTGGCTATTTTCCCATTCACCAGAAGTAGAATTCCAATTCTGTTGTTCCATGAGGGTGTTATTGCCATTTTCGTCATAGGTATAAAACTCTTGAACTTGAAATATTTCTGTAGTCTCGGGATAAACAATCTCCCACAATAGATAAGTAATTTGATTATTTGCGTTAAATTCTTTTGTAATTCGATTAGCAAAATTCCAATTGGTACCGTCATAACTATAGTATGTGAGCACCGTATTATTTTGGAATTCGTCATATTCGTAATCACCTCTTGTAATATCTAACCATAACATGCTTGTTTCATCCCACTCTTGGTAATTTTCTGTTAGAAAGTTATTGTCACTATTGTAAGTCACGTTATATCTATGATCATTAAGCCAAGACCCCAATTCTTTTTTTAAATAGAGGTATTCGGTTGGTTTTGTGCCGTCATTATCATAGGTATAATGGGTACGTTGTATTAATTGAAAATCCAAAATGGCATCATATTGAAATTCCTGTATAGAATCTAATTTGTATTCAATTTGAGCACTAATGGTTGGCAAAAGCGCTAAATATAAAATTAATTCAATAATAAAAATTTTTGTATTTTTTTTCATGATTAATATTTTTACGGATTAATAGCATTTTTATATGGTAACTTTAAAAGCCCATCGCTTGATAATCACCAGTTTTTATAGTCTCCTCCTTTTTTTCAAGACTAATCGCAGTCATCGTAAAATTTTGATTTTTCTTCTTTTTATTTGTGCCAGTCATCTCCATTAGAAGTGCATCTTCTTCTAATACTTTTAATAAGGCTGGATCGAAACCTTTTGGTCCTTTTTTATTATTCGCAAATGCAAAAAATGCACTAAAATTTACTGGGGCATCTAAAGTAAAATATACGTCAGCGATATAATCGGCATTCTCAACTTGCATACCATAGCAGATATAGCCTAATATGGATTTAGTGCCAATTTCTTTAAAACTGTATTTTGGTTCTTCTTTATTCGATTTTTGTTCAGGCATTTTCGTTATTTGGGCCATTTTTTGTCCATTCATATCCATGAACATGATCATGCTTTTTAGATTTGCATCCGTAATTATATACATGGTACCTTTTCCTTTTAGTTCTTCTGAAGTCATTTCCATTCCAAAATAGTCATTGCTATCGGAATTAATAAGATAGTTCATCTCCATATCTTCACCCTTTGATGTTTTTAATTCGGTTTTAAATTCCCAGTCAAAAACATAACTATCGGGTAATTTTGAAACATCCCGATTTTGTGAGCCCCTCGAGTTAAAGGCTGAATTTCCTTGTGTACTTTGATTTGAGGAAGGATTTGTACTGTCAGGTTTTTTTGTTCCAATACTGTCTATGGTATTCTCGGTTTTTTTAGTAACGATTTCATCAGTTTTTTTTAAAATTGTGCGTTCTGCAGCCTGTGCTGCTTTCTTTTTTAATTTTTTTAAAAATTGAGCTTCGACCGATTGTCCAATGAATAGACTTATAATGAATAAAAAAATGTACTTTGATTTCATAATATTTTAATTTTTTTGTTTGTCCTTTTTATTGTTTTTCCATGGTTCCAGACCCTTTTCAAGCGGAATTAATTTTCCCAATGGCCCAGGAACCATTGATTGTTCTATGGCATCAGGTAGTTTTACATTTACAGATTCATAGCTGTATACAAATTTGCCGGTAGGATGATCTTCTTTTTTTACTTCTGGATTAATGGTGTTTATGTATAATTCAGAGAGTTTTCCTTGTTCATCAAATTGAATATAGCTTCCGGGATATTCGGGATCGTTATAGGTATATTTTATACAATTATCTGATTGTTTACATTTGATTTTGGAGGGTATGTAATACGGATAATCTTCAAAATGAATGGGCTTATAGATAAATGCCAATTCTAATATTAAAAAACTAATTGTAATTTCTTTTTCTTCCAGTTTTCCAAAGGCATCTAAATAAGGTTCAGGAGGAAGCTTATAATATTTGGGGACCATACCAGCCATCATAAAGCCCATCATTCCTGAAGACATTAGTGTTCTTTTTTCGTAACTACCTATCTTATCGTTGTATCCATAGATATAGCCTTTACTGTCTTGGTATAGCGGTTTTTCTGAATTGCCTGGAGCCTTTGTACGCATGGCAATTGTTTCGGCATCAAAATATTGGATCTGTACAACTGCATCACTATCATGATATAGTTTCATAACCACATCGCTCGTAAAAAAGTCTCTGGCAGAATTAATGGCCAATTCTTCTGTTTCGAATGAAGTAGCTCTATTTTTTGCATTATCAGTGGTATCAAAAGATACATCTCGGGTTTCAAGCCCTTTTTCTTGCGCTCTTTGTTTTAATTTTTCTAAAAGCTGTGCTTGGGTATTTAAACCCGATAAAATCATAAAAAATGATACTATAGTTAGTTTGAGTTTCATAAACTTTATTGATTTATAACTAAAATCAGTAAATAAAAAAAGGGAAACAAAACTAACTCCACAAAATTATGTCTCCCTATTTCAACTGATTAATAGCTTTTTTAATATTATTTAACAATTGTAAATGTCTTTATCACTTTGTTCTCCAAAAGAATAGTCAATTGGTATGTCCCCTTTTTCAGATGGTCAATACTCAAATAAATTTTCTCATTATCAGATATCTTAGGGGAATTATCCATCTTAAAAAAATGCGCTATTAATTCTTAATAAGGTAAAATTAATACGTGGATATCAATGTGAATAGAAGTAATGTTCCAATGTATAGAAGATATGTTGCATAACTTAAAAACACTGTAAAACCTATTGATTTTATCATCTAAATCAAATAGACTGCTTATAGAAGAAACAAGACACCTTTAATACTATGAGTTAATTCTTGGTAAGATATTCATTAGGAGTACAGCCATAAATCTCTTTAAAACATTTGATAAAATAGGATGGTGTATTAAAGCCGATTTGATACGCAATTTCTGAAATGGTAGCATCAGATTTGCTTAATAAAGGAAGTGATAATTTTAATCGTTGCGAACGAATGAATTCGGATGAAGACATGCCAACTATCGCTTTTAGTTTTCTGTGTAACTGTGTTCTACTCATCTGCATCGCTTCTGCAAACTGATCTGTGCTGAACTCTGGATTTGTTATATGAGTTTCCAATACAGATTTGAGACGTGTGAGAAACTCAGACTCTGTAGATGTGATCGCCATCTTTGGATTAATTGTATAGTCCTTACTGAAATAGTTTTTTAGTTGTTGACGATTTTCTATCAGTTTTTCAACTCTCAATTTCAATTTTTCGCTGTTGAATGGCTTCGTAATATAAGCATCTGCTCCTGTCCGTAAACCTTGGATTTCATTCTCCTCACCTACTTTTGCCGTTAATAATATAATAGGAATATGACTCGTCAGTTCGTTGTATTTTAATTCATTACAGAGTGCTATCCCATCTTTAATCGGCATCATAATATCACTAATAATGACATCTGGTATTTTGTCCAATGCTTTTTGAATCCCAATATCTCCATTTTTGGCTTGAATAATCTCATAGGAATCTTTAAATATTGAGGTTATAAAATTTCTAATATCAGTATCATCTTCAACAATCAGCAATACGGCTGCGTCTAAATCCCTGTTTGTTTTAGACATTTTTTCTTCAACTAAATCTACTTTAGAAATCGCAGCTTGCAATTCGGATGATTGGAAAGCATCTTTATGAATTGGTAAAGTCACCGTAAACTGAAGTTTATTGGAATCTATATTATTAGCGATTATGCTCCCTTTTGATAAGGTCACCAATTCTTTTACCAATGCAAGCCCAACTCCCACGCCTTCAGAATTTGAATCATCCTGATAGAATCGTTGAAACAATTTTCCAAAATCTTTTTGATTCAAGGAATTGTTTACATTGATTATTGACAGTACCATGGCATCATTCTGTTCATTGGCATCAAAAATAATCTCACTTTCTAAAGGCGCATATTTTATGGCATTAGAAAGTAAATTAGAGGTGATTTTTTCGAGGATATCAGTATCGAACCATACATGTTCCAAATTATTGATACTATGAACAATCTGGATTTTCCTTTCATCTGATTTATATTGAAAAGCCGCAACAATCTGTTTTAATAGGATATTTAAATTACCTTCTGAAACTTTTAGTCGCAATTGACCAGAGTCAATCATTGAAAGATCTAACATCTGATTCACCAGATTTAGTAACCTATTGGCATTTTGTTTTACCAAGTTGAGCTCCTTTCGATCGCCTGTGGTCAAGTCTTGCTTTGATAATTGATGATCAATAGGTCCAGAAATTAAGGTTAAAGGCGTTCTAAATTCATGTGAAATATTTGTATAAAGCTTGGTTTTAAATTCATCCAATTTTTTTAGGCGTTCTGTTTCTGCATGTTCTAATCGCAATTGTGTTTTCATTTCCCATCTGAATATTAAATATTGGTAAAGGCTAAACAATAAAAAACATCCGAACAGAACATAGATTATTTTAAGAGTTGTCGTGAGGTACCAAGGTTTAAGTATTGAAAATGAATAGGTCGCTGGTGTTTTGTTCCAGACCGAATCATAATTACTCGATATAACCTTAAAAGTATATTCGTTAGGCGGTAAATTAGTGTAATGTGCTGTATTTCTATTGCCTGCGTCAATCCAATCGTCATCATGATTAACTAATTGATATTTATATTGATTACGCTCTGGTTGAGAAAAATGAAGTCCTGCGTATGTAAAGGTTATTGTGTTTTGATTATGTTTATAGGTTGCATCTGGCACTAGAGGCTTTTCCTTGTCAAACACTTCAACTTTTGAAATCACTGTTTTTGGCTTTGCGCTATTAAGTGTCAATTCCGATGGATTAAACCAGTTGACACCTTCCAATCCACCAAAATAAAGTGTTCCATCGTTTGCTTTGAAATAGGCTCCTGTATTGAATTCAAACGCTTGCAAACCACTATAATTTTCATAAACCTCAACTTGTGGTTTGCCATTAGAAAAAGTAAATTCAAAAATTCCCTTATTAGAACTCAACCAAAGACTGTTTTTTGTTCCTGGTAGTATGCCATAAATTACCAAATTAGGTAATCCACTTTCTTTACCATAAGTATCAACCGTGTTTTCCGAAATATGATATGCTTTTAAACCATTACCATTAGTACCGACCCATAGTGTTTTACCATCAAAATATAAAGATTTGATTTTATCTGGAATGGAGTCAATTTTTTCGATAGCATTGCTTTTTGTTTTTAAAAGAAATAGTCCTTTGTCTTCTGTTCCTATCCAAAAGTGCTGGTCTTTACCTCTTTCTATTGTCCTAATATTGTTTGATGTCAGTTTGGAATTGTCAGTAGTAATCTGATCCACAATTCCTGATTTGCTATCAAAGAGAATAAGTCCATTATCTCTGGTACATAACCAAAATTGATCGGTCGTATTCGGATATATCTTCCAAATAGTTTGTTTCATCAACTTTTCGATTGTTTTTATGGCTCCATCCTTTTCCATCACTTGCAGTCCTCCATTTTGATGGCCAATCCACAATTCTTTATCCTGATAGTACAAACTCATAATTCGATCACTTGATAATTCTGAATTTTCAGTCGTATATGTTTTAAAACGATCTGTTTCTTTAGACACAAATGTCAATCCTTTACCAGACGTTCCAAGCCACATTGCTTTATCGTCATCAACAGCAATTGCTCTGACGACATCTACATGAACATTTTCTGGGGTTTGCCTATTCGTGACAACATTAAATTTCTTAAGATGTTTATCATAATAGCTTAAGCCAGCTCCATCAGTTCCTAGCCATATTGTACCCGTGAAATCTTTATAAAGACTTAAAACATCATCATAATGTAGTGCATAAGGATTATTCTTATTGGCCACAAAATGTTGGACGGTACCGTTTCCAATATCCAGCAAATAAGCTCCCTCTCCATAAGTAGCTATCCATAATCTATCATTTTTGTCAATCAACAAATCCTGTATATTTAAATTTTGAGGAAGTTTAGAATGATTGAATCTTTTAAATTTATTTGCATTCACGGATTTATAAAACAATCCATTACCGAAAGTTCCCAGCCACATCGATTGGTTGTTCAAAATCGCAAGTGAACTAAAATTACTTACATTATTTTCAACCGAGATTTTAGAAATAGCACCATCCTCTATTCTGAACAAATGCTTGGATGTGGCAAAATAAAATTTGTTGTCATTTTCTAGAATATCAAAAATACTCACTTCATTAAATTCCTTATTGAATATTTGAAGCGTGTCCTTGGTCTTATGTTGAAATTTGAAAAGTCCATCACCATAAGTACCTATATAATAGTCTTCATTTGAGCTTTGAATAATGCAACTCGTGTTTTTAACGGATTTAATGATCTTGAAAGAGTCAGTAGTATCATCAAATTTTTCTAAACGTCCCGAATTAGAAATAATCCATAAAACACCAGACCTATCGACATAAATTTTACCTAACTTACTATATGTAGGCCGAGTAACATCCTCAAACTGTTTGTCATAGAATGTAAATGTCTTTCCATTATACTTATTTAATCCATCTTGTGTTGCGAACCACATATAGCCAATGGAATCTTGAGCAATACTAACCACACTATTTTGTGAAAGACCATTATCTACGGTCAAATCACTAAATGAAATTTGTTTGTTTTTGTTTTGTGAAATAGAAACAAATGGATATAGGATTAATAAACAACAGATTTTTACGTAATTCATTTATAATGAGTTGATTTACGTAAAGTTAAGAAATAGTTTAATTAAATTGAAAATTTAATCGCTTCAACCATTTTTGAAGCTCTTTCATTCACTTCGTCTTCAGACCAAGACAATTTTATGAGGCAGGAGATATTACGACCAATGTAATGATCTGATTGCTCAAAAGATTTTGTGTGTAGATATTTCAACCCTATTTTCAATTCATTTGAGATTGGAAACAACGATTTTATGTTCTTTAAATGTTCCCATTTTCGAACATAATGCCAATTATTATCATAATAATGGAAACAGCCATCAATTCCTGCTTGTTTAAAAGCTTCAGACGTACGCCGCGCCATTTCCAAATCAGGTAAAAAGAAATTCAGAAAGGCATAACTTTCCACACCTCCTTCTGGTACGGTACGAAAAGTAATTTCTGGAATATCCGACAAGGCTTTCCTTAAAATCGTATAATTCTTCTTTTGAATCTCTAGAAATTCTGGAAGACGCTTTGCTTGAGCAAGTCCTACAGCGGCATTTAATTCTGAAATCCTGAAATTATAACCTAAAAAAGGATGAGTTTCCGCTCCTCGATCTTGTCCATGATGATCATGCCCGTGATCTGAATAATGGTCGGCATTCTTATAAAAATCAGGATTATTAGTAACCACCGCTCCACCTTCTCCGCAAGTCACTGTTTTTACGAAGTCAAATGAGAAGCAACCAACATCACCTATGGTGCCCAGCGATTTTCCATTATAAGTACCTCCTATGGCTTGACAAGCGTCCTCTATTAAAATGAGTTCATTAGTGTTACAAATTTCTTTTAGGGCATTTAAATTGGCCATACTGCCACACATATGCACTGGCATTATTGCTTTTGTTTTGGGAGTGATTGCCCTTTTTACAGCTTCAATATCTAGCGTTAAGGTATCATCAATATCAACTAACATAGGAATAGCCCCAAGCATCATAATAGCTTCAAAACTTGCAACAAAGGTAAAACAAGGCATAATGACCTCATCTCCCGCGCCAACACCAGCTGCTGCCAATGCCACAGATACTGCAGCAGTACCACTATTGAGCAGTTGCACGTGGGCTACATTCAGTTGTTTTTTTATTTCAGATTCGAGTTCCTTTGCCTTCCAATGACCTTGACGCATGCCGTCAAAACCATAGCGCATCAATACCCCAGACTGAAGTACATCATTGACTTCTTTGCGCTCTAAATCACCAAATAATTCAAATCCTGGCATGTTTCAGCTTATTTAAGGGTTTCTAAAAAGCTGACATAGGAAGTCATGTCGTTTGCATCTGTAGATGTGAAGATCTCACCTAATTCCTGTCCTTCACCGTTTATTGCCAATATCGCTGGAAATGTTGAGGATTTATTATAATGCATTACCAAACGGCGCTGTTTGATGACCTTTATGTCAGTATTTTTTATGTCGTTATTAGAACCATCAAGCATCAATAATACAAAGTCATTCGCTAATGTTTTAAAAACGTCCTGTTTAAAGAAATCTGTGTAGAACTGAAGACATACTTGGCAATCTGATTTTGAGAAATACACTAAAATCGGTTTGCTTACTGACTTTGCCAATTCAGTTGCCTCATTGAAGTCTTTCTTCCAAGATAATTGCACCTCTTGGGCAGTTGAGGATAAACCTAAACAAAGAGTTACTAAAATGATAAATGCTCGCATAGTTTTTAATGTATTAAGGAATCAAATATAACTCAATCTTTTAGCTGGTCAAAAGGATTTTGTGCTTTTAACTACATTTCAATAACAGAATCGTTTAGTTGTTTTCGTACTTTCTTAAAACCAGCAAACATATCATTCTCATCCCTATACCCTACTGGCAACAATAAAATAGACTTCAAGTTTTTTTCTTTCAAACCCAAAATGGAATCATATCCCTCTACATCAAAACCTTCCATTGGACAAGAATCGATGCCTTCAACCGCACACACTGTCATCAGATTGCCCAAGGCAATGTACGTTTGTTTGATGCTCCATTCTTGACGCTCTTTTATGGTCATTTGTTGCATCATCACTTTTAGTTCCATTCTGTAAGGATTTAGAATGGTTTCGGGCGTAGACCTAATATCATTTACATTATCAAAATGAGCATCGACATCAGTATCAAGAATATTGTCTTGAATACATAATACCAATAAATGAGAAGCGTTGAGTACTTGTGCTTGTCCATAGGAATGCGCTACTAGCTCTTTTCGAATTATTTTATCTTTAATAATCAGCATTCTCATAGTCTGCATCCCAAATGAAGTTGCCGTGAGATTAAATGCTTGTTTGAGTATATAAAGTTTCTCTTCTGAAAGGATTTTAGAAGCATCAAACTTTTTAGTGGCATATCGCCATTCTAAACGTTCTATAATATCCATAAGGATTTAGTTCTTTTTACAAAAATAGATGAAACCAACGAGATATCAGTTTGTCAAAAATGGGGTTATGCTATAACAGTATATTTAAAAGCTATTCTATTTTAAAATTCACATTCAGTCTTTCTCAAATAATAAAACAACTATTGTTAATATTTCGTAACTTTGTTTTTAGTATGAAACGAGCATTCCATAAAATAATGTCGATGGTAATGGTTTTTGTAGTGTTATTCTCGACACTATCCTTTACTGTTAATATGCATTATTGTGGCAATATTTTGGTAGAGACTTCGGTGTTCAATAAAGCCAAAGGTTGTGGAATGGAAATGGGAAATCCTTCATCTGAAGGTTGTACCATGATTAAAAAGAATTGTTGCAGCGACGAACAGCAGGCCATTTTTGGGCAAGATGAACTTCAGTTAAATTTAAATAAAATTTCCTTTGGCCAACAAGTTTTTGTTGCGGCTTTTTTTAATGCTTACAACAATCTTTTTGAATTTTCAGAGGATGTTACACCGTATTTAATCACTTACCCACCACCTATTATCGTCAGGCATATCTACAAACTTGACGAAACGTATTTAATTTGATTTTCAGACAGTAAAATTTTCGCCCTGCGGTATTTCCGTTTTGGGCACTTTTTGTTGTGTTCAATTTCTTGACCCCAAACAAATCCATTAATCTAATAACTGTTTAATAATCGAAGCCAATGCTCAATAAAAGCATCAAATTTTTAATAGAGAATAAACTCGTGGCGGTTTTGCTACTTGTGCTTTTTGTGGGATGGGGAACGGTTAATGCACCCTTTAATTGGGATACAGGTTTCTTACCAAGTAATCCTGTGGCTGTAGATGCCATACCTGACATTGGAGAAAATCAACAAATAGTATTTACTAAATGGGATGGTCGTTCGCCACAAGATATAGAAGACCAAATTACCTATCCATTAACCACATCCTTGTTAGGCATTCCTGGTGTAAAAACCATTCGAAGTTCTTCTATGTTCGGCTTTTCAAGCATCTATATCATTTTTGATGAGGATATCGAATTTTACTGGAGTCGCAGCCGCATCCTTGAAAAACTGAACTCACTCCCTGCCAACTTACTGCCCGATGGTGTCAACCCAGCTTTGGGACCTGATGCAACAGGCTTAGGACAAATATTTTGGTATACCTTGGAAGGTCGTGATAAAGACGGCAACGTCACTGGTGGATGGGATTTACAGGAACTTCGTAGCATTCAGGATTATTATGTGAAATATGCACTGGCTTCTGCAAGTGGCGTTTCTGAAGTGGCATCCATTGGTGGCTATGTCAAGGAATACCAAATAGATGTCAATCCGGAGTTGATGCGCCAATACAATATTGGTTTAAATCAAGTGGTAAAGGCGGTCAAAGAAAGCAATAAGGATATTGGCGCACAGACCTTGGAAATCAACCAAGCGGAATATCTGGTGCGAGGTTTGGGTTACGTAAAGTCCATCGCCGATATTGAAAATGCGGTGGTGACTTCCGAAAATTACACGTCCATTAAAGTCAGTGATATTGCAAAAGTATCTTTGGGTCCTGCAACACGTCGTGGGATTTTGGACAAAGAAGGCGCTGAAGTTGTAGGTGCCGTTGTGGTGGCGCGTTATGGTGCCAACCCGATGGAAGTCATCACCAACGTCAAAGAAAAAATAGAGGAATTAAGCAAAGGATTGCCTTCTAAAGTGTTGAGTGATGGCAGAACGTCACAAGTGACCATTGTTCCTTTTTACGACCGTACAGAGTTGATACAGGAAACCTTGGGAACGCTCAACGAAGCCTTAACACTCGAAATACTAATAACCATTTTGGTTATCATCGTCATGGTGTTCAATCTCCGTGCCTCCATCCTTATTTCGGGGCTGTTGCCAGTGGCCATATTGATGGTATTTATTGCGATGAAATTCTTTGGGGTGGATGCCAATATCGTTGCACTTTCTGGTATCGCCATCGCCATTGGGACAATGGTGGACGTTGGAATTATCCTTTCTGAAAATATCATTCGACATTTGGATGAGGACGATAGAAACTTACCCATTAATACCGTGGTTTATAACGCAACAGCCGAAGTTTCGGGCGCAATTGTTACGGCAGTTTTAACTACCATCATCAGTTTTATCCCTGTCTTTACGATGATAGGTGCCGAAGGGAAATTGTTCAGACCTTTGGCGTTTACCAAAACCTTTGCCTTAACAGCTTCTATTATCATCGCGCTCTTCTTAATTCCTCCATTTGCGGCGTTCTTCTTCAAAAGTAGAAACATCCGAAAGTCCGCAAATTATGGTATCAGTAGTATATTGATTCTGTCAGGATTCATCGCCGTGATATTCGGACATTGGATTGGTCTTATCCTGATTGGTTTTGGGTTTGTTGCCATTTCCGTGTTACGTGAAAAACTCTCAAGGGAACGTTCTAATTTGCTAAATATCTATCTATCTGCAGCCGCCATTGTTTTTCTGTTGGCAGAATACTGGCGCCCGTTGGGTGTGGATAAAAATATCTTTTGGAACCTAATTTTCGTGGGTATTATCTGTTTCGGACTGCTCGCAAGTTTTATGTTGTTTAAAACGTATTACACGAAAATTTTAAAATGGGCATTGGAGAATCGGCTTGTATTCCTGACCATTCCAGTAACCTTGTTAATTTTTGGTTTTATCATTTTTAAGAATACAGGAAAAGAATTTATGCCATCGCTGAATGAAGGTTCCTTTCTGTTGATGCCGACCTCTATGCCGCATGCTGGTGTTGAAGAAAACAAGCGTGTGTTGCAGCAGTTGGATATGGCTGTGGCAGGCATTCCTGAAATAGAAACCGTCGTCGGAAAATCCGGTAGAACAGAATCTGCCCTCGACCCAGCTCCGTTGTCTATGTACGAAAACATGATTCAGTACAAATCTGAATATATGTTGAAAGAAGGGAAACGTCAACGCTTTAAAGTGGATGACGAAGGTTTCTTTATTCGGAAAGATAACACCTTCGTTGCCAATCCGAATAATGATGTCAGTTCGAGTGCAATCGAGAACTATCGTCAAAACGGAAAAAAAGTTTCAATGACGGTTGATGAATCTTCAGAACAATTAATTCCTGATGAAGATGGCGAGTTTTTCAGAAACTGGCGACCAGAAATTAATTCCCCAGATGATATCTGGAACGAAATTGTAAGGGTCACCAAATTACCAGGCGTTACTTCTGCTCCAAAATTACAACCTATCGAAACCCGATTGGTCATGCTCCAAACAGGAATGCGTGCGCCAATGGGAATTAAAGTGAAAGGCCAGGATTTAAAACAGATTGAAGCTTTTGGTGTGCAACTTGAAGGCATTTTAAAACAAGCTGAAGGTGTCAAACAGGAAGCTGTTTTTGCAGACCGTATAATAGGTAAACCGTACCTTCTTATAGATATCCACAGGGAAAGATTATCCCGATACGGCATTTCAATAGAAGATGTTCAAAATGTGTTGCAAGTAGCTGTCGGTGGAATGGTTTTGACAAAAACGGTGGAGGGCAGGGAACGCTATGGCATTCGTGTGCGCTATCCTCGGGAATTAAGGGGTGACCCTTCCGATTTGCAGGATATTTATGTGCCTGTAGAGAAAGGGAGTCCTGTCCCGTTAAGCGAGTTGGCAACCATTCGTTACGAACAAGGGCCACAAGTCATCAAAAGTGAAGACACCTTTTTGGTAGGCTATGTATTGTTTGACAAATTGGATGGTTTCGCAGAGGTGAATGTGGTAGAAACCGCACAGGCGCTTATCCAACAAAAAATCGATAATGGCGAGTTGGTAGTACCAAAAGGCATCAGTTACAAGTTTACGGGAACCTATGAGAATCAATTACGTGCCGAAAAAACCTTGTCCATTATTGTGCCATTGGCATTGTTTGTTATTTTCATCATTCTGTATTTTCAATTCCGTTCGGTTTCTACCACCTTTATGGTGTTTAGCGGTATCATGGTTGCATTTGCAGGCGGATTTGTCATGATTTGGTTGTATGGCCAGGATTGGTTCTTGAATTTCGGCTTTTTTGGTGAAAACCTACGAGACCTCTTCAATATCCAAACCATCAATTTGAGTGTGGCGGTTTGGGTAGGTTTTATTGCCCTTTTCGGAATCGCTACGGATGATGGTGTGGTGATGGCTACATACCTCACACAAACATTCGATAAAAATGACCCAACAGATATCAAAGAAATTCGCCAATCTACATTGGAGGCAGCTTCTAAACGCATTCGTCCTTGCTTAATGACAACGGTTACGACCATTTTAGCATTGTTGCCAGTGTTAACTTCCACAGGTAAAGGTAGTGACATCATGATACCAATGTCCATACCTATTTTCGGCGGCATGTTGCTGGATACGACATCCTATTTCCTTGTTCCTGTATTGTTTAGTTGGAGAAAGGAACGGTTAGCTAAAAAAAGATTAAAGAATAGAGAAGTGAAAATAGACTGATATGAAACAAAATAAAAAATATAGTTATCAAATGAATTTCAGAAGCGTCTCTGTTCTCTGTTCTTTATTCTTTGTTCTTTCTGCACAAAGTCAAAATTTACAAACCTACATCAATGAAGCTATTTCCAACAGTCCCGAAATTCAAAAATTTCAATTTCAATATGAGATTCTTGCAGAGAAAGTGAATGAAGCCAATTGGTTGCCGAATACCGAAATCACTGCAGGATATTTTGTAAGCGAACCGGAAACACGGACTGGCCCGCAACGAGCTAGATTATCATTAAGACAGATGATTCCTTGGTTTGGCACTATTACAGCAAGAGAAAATTATATGGGTTCGATGGCTGAGGCACAATTTGAAGAATTGGTCATTGCAAAACGAAAATTGATAGTGTCCGTGTCACAATCCTATTACAACTTAATGGCGAACAAAGCCAAACAAGACGTTTTAGAACAAAATATCCAATTGCTGCAGACTTATGAACGATTGGCATTGACCTCCGTTGAAGTTGGAAAAGCTTCGGCTGTCTCGGTGTTGCGGTTGCAGATTCGACAGAATGAATTGCAACAATCCAAAGACATCTTGGAGCAGCAATTTTTAGCGGAGCAAGCGGTATTTAACAATCTTTTGAATAGGGAAAGTGGCATACCAGTTGAAATCGTTTCTGAACTCATAATGCCTTCAGATATCGAAATGATATCCGAAGAACATTTAAAAATACATCCAGAGCTTACCAAATATGACAAGATCTATGAATCCGTTGCACAATCGGAAGTGTTGAATCAAAAGGAAAGTAACCCCTTGCTGGGATTCGGTCTGGATTACATTCCTGTTTCCGAACGTACCGATATGAATCCAATAGATAATGGCAAAGATGTTTTGATGCCAATGGTCACGCTTTCCATCCCGATTTTCAATACTAAATACAAAAGCCAGACTAGGCAGAATCAATTAAGACAACAAGAAATTACGTCCCAAAAAGAAGAACGGCTAAATACCCTACAAACCATGCTTTCAAAAGCAACCTTCGACAGAAATACGTCAAGGATAAGCTTCAATACGCAAGTAAAAAACCTAAAACAAGCCGAAGATGCAGAGGAAATACTAATTAAGAATTATGAGACTGGAACCATTGATTTTAATGACGTATTGGACATTCAAGAGTTGCAATTAAAATTTCAAATAAATCAAATCGAATCCGTAAAGACCTACTATGTGCAAACCACGATTATTAATTATTTAACGCGTTAATATTTAGTTGGTTTAGGTTAATAAGAAATGAGTTGAATATTAAATTGAAAGAAAAACATTATGAATCATACAAAATACATAACACTAATAATGCTAATGGCTATCCAATTAAGCTTTTCCCAATCTGTAGAAGGTAATGTAGATAATTGGCCTGTGCATGAATACAATTTAACCATTGATTATCAGACGGTAAATTATACGGGAAAAGATGTAAAAGCCATGACAATTAATGGGGGAATTCCAGGACCTAATTTGGAATTTACAGAAGGAGAATATGCAGTCATAAATGTAACCAATAAGATGGATGTGGAAACCTCTGTGCATTGGCACGGACTTTTATTGCCCAACTTTTACGATGGTGTACCCTATTTAACCACACCACCGATTATGCCTGGTGAAACCCAGCGTTATGAATTTGCTCTA
>JAGXIE010000029.1 GCA_024635765.1 Flavobacteriaceae bacterium
CAAAGCAATTACAAGTTTTCCAGTCTTTTGGGTCTTCTAGTGGTGTACTATCGGTCTGTATCGATAAAATTTGTTTGCGTAATTGTTTGTCATTTAAGAAGATGTCAATTATATTACCTTTACTCTTACTCATCTTTTCTCCATCAATACCAGGAACAAGCATGGTGTTTTCTTGAATTTTGGCATTGGGCATCACAAATGTTTCTCCCATTTTCGCATGAAAACGTGTTGCAACATCACGAGTCATTTCAATGTGCTGTAATTGATCTTTACCAACAGGAATAATTTCTGCATCGTATAATAAAATATCAGCAGCCATCAACATCGGATAGGCAAATAGACCAGCATTGATGTCTTCCAATCGATCAGATTTATCCTTAAAACTATGTGCCAAAGTCAAGCGTTGGTAAGGAAAAAAGCAACTTAAATACCAAGAAAGCTCCGTTACTTCAGGGATATCACTTTGTCTATAAAAAACGGTTTCGTCCACATCCAAGCCAAAAGCAAGCCAAGCAGCAGCTGTAGAATACGTGTTATTTCTTAAGGTATCAGCATCTTTGATTTGTGTGAGCGAATGCATATCAGCGATGAACAAAAAAGATTCATTTTTTTCATCATTGGCCATGTCAATTGCTGGGATGATTGCGCCCAATATATTTCCCAAATGCGGTGTGCCTGTGCTTTGTATGCCTGTAAGTATTCTTGCCATATTCACTTCCTGCGAAAGCAGGAATCTCTTTTAATTAAACTGAAACACAAAGGTAATTTTTTTAGTACAATAGCTCAATAAATTTGAGTAGTTTTGGTTTCTCAGAAATGCCATCGATAAATTTCGATAAATAGTTAAAGTAAGAATGTGGCATTTCATCTGACCGATGAAAAAAATATAATGACCAGATGAAGCTTATCAAATATCCATTTTGGATTTTATATCGTATTTGGTTTTATGTTTTGATTGCAATACCTATTATAGTGCTGTTGCCACTGCTTTTGATATCTATTTTGAAAGAAGAGTGGTATCCTATGTTTTTTAAACTGGCACGTATTTGGGCTGGTTTTATTTTATTTGGGATGGGATTTAGGTGGATTATTGAACGAGAGCAAGTTCCAGTCATGTATAAAAGCTATATGTTTATTGCCAACCATACTTCCATGGCAGACATTATGCTGATGTTGGTGAGCGTAAAAAATCCATTCGTGTTTGTTGGGAAAAAGGAATTGGCTAAAATTCCTTTATTCGGATTTTTCTATAAACGCACATGTATCTTGGTTGACAGAACTTCAGAAAAAAGCAGAAAAGCAGTTTTTTTAAGAGCGCAAAGGCGATTAAAGCAAGGTGTCAGTATTTGTATTTTTCCCGAAGGAGGCGTGCCTGATGAAGACATTCTTTTGGATGAATTTAAAGATGGCGCATTTCGCCTGGCAATAAATCATCATATACCGATTGTTCCATTGACTTTTCTGGATAATAAAAAAAGATTGTCTTATACATTCTATAGTGGTGGGCCAGGAAAGATGCGAGTGAAAATACACCAGTTTTTATCAACGGAAAATTTGACAATTTCAGACACGAAAACTTTGAACGCAAAAGCCAGACAGATCATTCTAACGCAGTTAAAAGACGCTCATAAAAACTGAAAAGCCGCTCTTGGCACAGAGCAGCTTTCCGTCATCATTGCGTGTTTGCAATAATTATCTAACCAACTAAAAAACCTAAAACTTATAACTCAATCCCGTATATACGCCAATAAAGTAAGGCTGAAAATCTCCAGAACTATTATTGAACGTATTTATTTGATATTTGAATGTTGGTTCTACATTCACTTTTATTTTTTCTGAAATATTATAGTTAATACCAAATCCAAAATTTGCACTATAACTCATATTATTGATGTTATTGGCTTCACCGATCCTTGTTTCAGTGCCATCCAAAACTGAATAAATCTCGTTTTTATCAACAAATAAAGTACTAAAGCCACCAATAACATTTACTCCCAATTTCTTGTTTATTACCGCATACTCTACTTCTAAAGGGACTTCGATAAAACCGAAACTTTGATTAAGCGAACCTTGAGATTTTGAATTTATTATTTCTGGAGTGATGTTTCTATTTAAACTTTCAGTACTCATATAGGTTATGTTTTCGGCACTGTTGGTCATACTGATATTGGTTATTTGTGATCTTGCCAGACTGTTAGCATCAATACTTTTAAAGGCAATGACGTTATTCGTATTGTAGCCCATATCCACCTTGTTAATGCCAGCTCTTACCTTCAGCCTGTCATTAACCGCATAACTGCCACCAACTCCATAGCTCATCGTTACGTCACTACTTTTGTTGTTGTCCACAAACTGTTCGTCTAGCGATGATCCTTTACCTAAAGAATTAAAAAAAACAGGTGCCACATTTGGTGAAACGTTCCACCTGTTCAGTTTCTTTTCTTTTTCTTTTTCATCTTCGGTATTTGCTTCGGCTATCGCCTCTTCAATGCTATTATCTTTTTTAGCATCTTCTTTTTTCTCTTCGGAAATTATATTTTCAATTTTTTCAGATGTATTGGTCACTCGAGTGTTCTCATCTCTTTTAGAATCTTTGATGAGTTTATCCATTTCCGATTGTTCTTTTTTAATGTTAACATTATTTTGATCGGATTTGTTTTCAGAGACTGTTACAACCGCGTCTTTAGTATTACTTATCTTATTTACCTTGGCATTTTCTTTGGAAGAATCATTCGAAATAACACTTCTATTTAATTTATCTTTTGTATTAGCTCCTTCGGTGTCGGATTTAGTATTGTTTACGATTCTATTTGAATCGGTATCTGGGATATTGGATTTATCCTGATTTAATGGATTATTTTCTGACTTGCTGTTAGATGCTTCGGTAGAAATATCGTTAGTGAAATTTTCAGAATCCGAACCATTTTCTGTTGCAAAACCGGAGGTGTTATCTTTCTTATTTTGATAATCATTTGAATTGTTAGAATCTGATGATATCGTTTCGTTTGATTTGTCAAATGATTGTTTTTCTGTATCAACAATCGGATTTGTACTATTTGAGTTGAAATCATTTGACATAAAATTGATGCCAACTGTAAAGAGCAAGGCCAATAATGCAGCAACACCAGCCACTTTCCACCATAGCGGAATCACTTTACGTTTACGCTTATCTTGATGTAATCGTTCATCAATCTTTTCCCATATAGCATCATCAGGAGTTGCCTCAAAATTTTTGAGTTTCTCCTGAAACAATCGATCTATGTGTTTTTTGTCACTCATTATAAGGTTTGCGAATTTAAACTCGCTCTGTATTGTTCTATTTTTTCTCTCAAAATCATGCGTGCTCTTGCTAGGTTTGATTTTGAAGTTCCTATTGAAATATCCAGCATTTCTGCAATTTCTTTATGCGAATAGTCATCTAAAGCATATAAATTGAAGACTAATCGATAGCGATCTGGCAATTCTTGGATAATTTGAAGTAAATAATCAATTCCGATCTCGTCGTCATCAATTTCAATACTTACATCTTCAATTTGTCCTTCATTAATAATATCAAAAACACCAACACTTCTGTACCTTTGAAGCGCCGTATTAATAGTAACACGCTTCATCCAACCTTCTAAAGAACCTTTATTTTTATATTGTTCTATTTTTTTAAAAATAGTCACAAACGCATCTTGCAGATTGTCTTCAGCCTCTGCATGATTTCTCGAATACTTTAGACTGAGCGAAAACAACTTACTCGCATAGAGTTTATATATTTGGCTTTGAGCTTTAGCATCGTTTTGTTTACATTGTTCTATGAGTTGTTCTAAACTCAAATGCGTGTCTGGTTTTAATTTTTATGTTTTTTATCATTCCACTACTGGCACTTCAACAATATAATAGGTGTCATTTCCATTTTCATCTTCCCCTTGCCAAAACCTGAAAACATAGGTGCCATTATTATTGACCATAAAATTGAATGACACTTCTACGATTTCATCTTCAAACTGTTGACAGTCTCTGTTGTACACAGTATTAATAACAGCAACGGTTCTTTGGTTTAGTTCACTCACATAATAAAATTCATTAAATAGATAACATCCAGAAGGTCTTAAATAACTAATGTGTATTTCGTAGGTTTCACCCAAGACAAACTCTGTTGGAATATCAACACTTTCAATTGGTAAAATTTCATAATAGAAATCATTATTGGAGTCATCACCAAGACTGCATGAAGCTAATGATAAAACAAGAACGAATAATAAAATTAGTTTTTTCATATTTTAAAAAAATCGATTTAGAACTTTCTTTTTTCAATCAGTAGATGCAAAAAACATAAAATGGTTGCGTTGAAAATAAAAAAAAAATCCCGATTTTTTTTCGGGATTTTAAAATTTAATCGTCTGATGAAGCGGCTTTTGCAATTTGCCTGACCTTTTGTTCAAGTTCGTCCATGAGTTCTGGATTGTCTTTTATCAACGCTTTCACGGCATCTCTACCTTGTCCAAGTTTGGTGTCTTCATAGCTAAACCAGGAACCACTTTTCTTAATGATTTCGTTCTCAACGGCAATGTCCAAAATTTCACCAACCTTCGAAATTCCTTCACCATACATAATGTCAAATTCGGCAGTCTTAAATGGTGGAGCGACTTTGTTTTTTACAACCTTCACTCGTGTTTTGTTACCAGTGACGTTACCATCTGTTTCTTTGATTTGTGTAGAACGTCTGATATCCAATCTTACAGAAGCGTAGAATTTCAATGCGTTTCCACCAGTGGTAGTTTCCGGATTTCCGAACATCACACCAATTTTTTCACGTAACTGATTGATGAAAATCACCGTACAATTAGTTTTACTTATTGAACCCGTCAATTTTCTTAAAGCTTGAGACATCAATCTCGCATGCAATCCCATTTTAGAATCTCCCATTTCACCTTCAATTTCACTTTTAGGTGTTAAGGCAGCAACAGAATCAATCACGACAATGTCAATAGCTCCAGAACGAATTAAATTATCAGTGATCTCTAAAGCTTGCTCACCATTATCAGGTTGTGAAATGATCAAGTTTGCAATATCAACACCTAGTTTTTGTGCATAACCTCTATCAAAAGCATGCTCTGCATCAATAAATGCTGCGATACCTCCAGCTTTTTGCGCTTCGGCAATTGCGTGCAGTGTTAATGTTGTTTTTCCAGATGATTCCGGACCATATATTTCGATAACTCGTCCACGAGGGTATCCACCAACTCCCAATGCAATATCCAATCCTAAAGAACCAGAAGAAATGGCGTCAACATCCACCACAGCCTGATCGCTCATTTTCATTACTGTCCCTTTGCCATACGCCTTATCTAACTTGTCTAATGTAAGTTGTAATGCCTTTAATTTTGCGTCTTTTTCACTACTCATTTTTATTGTAATTTTTCTAAATTAATTCAGGCTAAAGTACGATAACTTTTAATTTTTTCAATGGGATGACGCAACCTTTTTGTAGTTTTTGCATCTACATAATAAGATTGGGAAATCTTGCTATGAAATCTGTCGTTTGAAATGCGACTTGTTTCATCTGAATCATTAACCTTAATAGTTTGAACAGATGAAATTTTTTAAGAAAATTGTTTTTAACAACGCTTTAGGTGTTTCAGTTGCGATTACTATTAATGGCAATTGTAAAGCCGATGGAGGCTAGCTCGAATTGTATTATTTGAATATTTAAAAATTTAAAAATATAATAACGAGTTAGCCTAATTAAAGCACTTTGGAGAGACCAAAGTGCTTTTTTTATGGATTCCTTTGATACTTTACGTAAAAAACAATTAAACACACAAATGAACTTCTAACTTTTAACTTTTCCTTATCTTTGCCGAACTTTAACCTTATAACATTAGTATAGCATGCAACTGTACAATACCTTAAGTGCTAAAGAAAGAGCAGAACTTATTGAGCAAGCTGGCAAGGAACGCTTGACCATCTCTTTCTACGCCTACGCCAAAATCGGCAATCCAGAATTGTTAAGAAACCATTTGTTCGTCGTTTGGAATGAACTTGATGTCCTTGGGCGGATTTATGTTGCCCACGAAGGCGTCAATGCCCAATTGTCAATTCCTGCGGATAATTTTAACCAATTCAAAACTCATCTAGACAGTATTACATTTTTAGAGAATGTGAGATTGAACATTGCTTTGGAGCATGATAATTTTGCGTTTTTAAAACTTAAAGTAAAGGTGCGCGATAAAATCGTTTCTGATGGGCTGAACGACGATACATTCGATGTTACCAATATAGGTGTTCATGTCGGTGCGCAAAAATTCAATGAATTGATTGAAGATGAGAATACCATTTTGGTGGATATGCGTAACCATTATGAAAGTGAAATTGGGCATTTTAAAAATGCCATTGCTCCAGATGTGGATACCTTTAGGGAATCGTTAGACATTATTGAAGAAGATTTAAAAGAACACAAAGAGGATAAAAACTTGGTGATGTATTGTACAGGTGGAATTCGTTGTGAAAAGGCAAGTGCCTACTACAAACACAAAGGATTTAAAAATGTATATCAATTGGAAGGAGGCATTATAAATTATGTTCGCCAAGTAGAAGCCAACAAGCTCGATAATAAATTCATAGGGAAAAATTTCGTGTTTGACGAACGACGTTCTGAACGTATTTCTGATGATGTGATTGCCAGTTGCCATCAATGTGGACAACCAGCTGATTTGCATACCAACTGCGCTAACGATGCCTGCCATTTGCTTTTTATTCAATGTGATGCCTGCAAGGAAAAGATGGATAACTGTTGTTCTACGACCTGTATGGAAATACATCATCTGCCATATGAAGAACAAAAAGCTTTGAGAAAAGGACAAGGGAATAGTAATGATATTTTCAAGAAGGGAAGAGCCGACCACTTAATTTACAAAAAGGATTTGCGAAATATTTTTGAGATTTTGAAAAAATAAAACATCTTTCACTTGCTAAGAGACAAAGTACGGAGTGGAGACGCTCATTTTGTTCTCGACTGCGCTCGAACTGACAGAAAATAGAAATTACTCTTTTATCATTGGATAGGGTTTGGATAAACGGAGGTAGAGTTAGAATTTTCTTCTTCAATGCTCATAACTCCAGTGATATTAAAATTACAGGTTACAGTCTCTACTCGGTTTGTCATATTCCATTTCAACAGTTTATCAAAGGCATAAATACCTAAAATACAAATGCTTGTAAAATTCTTTTTTCCAAATAGAGTGTGATAAAACAATCTCACATTTAACTTAATAAATAATCTTATCTTTACGTTTTGAAATAAATTATTAATCTTCATTCGTTATTTAGTATAACGAATTATATATAAAACATTATGAGTTGCAAAAGTTGCTCAACCGAAAAGGATGGACAACCAAGAGGATGCAAAAACAATGGGACTTGTGGCACAGATAGTTGTAACAAGTTGACTGTTTTTGATTGGTTGGCCAATATGTCGCTTCCGCAAGGACAAGAACCATTCCTGGGTGTCGAGGTCCGATTTAAAAATGGACGTAAGCAGTACTATAAAAACACAGAAAATCTTACATTAAGCATTGGAGATGTTGTGGCAACACAAGCACAATCTGGTCATGATATTGGCATGGTGACACTTACAGGCGAATTGGTAAAAATTCAAATGAAGCGTAAAAAAGTGGATATCAATAGCGAGGAAGATGTGATGAAAATCTATCGCAAAGCTTCCCAACGTGATATTGACGTTTGGTCTAAAGCTCGTGATAGAGAAGACCCTATGAAAGTCAAAGCGCGCCAATTTGCTATTGATTTAAAGCTTCAGATGAAAATTTCAGATATTGAATTTCAGGGAGATGCTAGCAAAGCAACATTCTACTACACAGCTGAAGAGCGAGTGGATTTTAGGGAACTCATTAAGTTATTCGCTAAAGAATTTAAGACCCGTATTGAAATGAAGCAGGTTGGTTTCCGCCAAGAAGCCTCCAGGCTTGGTGGTATTGGCTCATGCGGAAGAGAACTTTGTTGTTCCACCTGGCTTACAGATTTTAGAAGTGTGAGCACATCGGCTGCCAGATACCAACAGTTATCTTTAAACCCGTTAAAATTAGCGGGTCAATGCGGTAAATTAAAATGTTGCCTCAATTATGAATTGGATGCATATCTAGATGCCTTAAAGGATTTCCCAAAGACTGACACAAAACTCTATACTGAAAAAGGAACTGCTGTCTGCCAAAAAACAGACATATTCAAAGGTCATATGTGGTATGCGTATGAGGGAGAATGGATGAATTGGCATAAATTAACTACAGACCAAGCCAACGAAATTATTGCCTTGAACAAAAAAAAGCAAAAAGTAGCCAGTCTTGAAGAATACGCCGTTCAGCTTATAGAAGAGGTGAAATCTGAATATGAAAATGTCGTAGGACAAGATAGTCTTACACGCTTTGATAGTCCAAAACGCAAAAATAAACGTAGAAATAATAGAGGTAAAAGTAAAAGAAAGGATAATGTCACTCAAAGTCCTCAACAAAATCCTCAACCAAAGAGACAACATAAAAACAGACCTGCTAAACCAAAAGATAACAATGCCAAATAAGAGTGCTTGGTGCATCATCATTTTAGTGATTTTTTTTAGTTCATGTGACTCAAATCAGGTGTTCGATGAATATAAATCAGTGCAAAAGCAATGGCACAAAGATTCCATAATGTCATTTAAGGTAAATCCCCCTGATTCAATAAAGCCTTATAAATTATATGTAAATATCAGAAACACGAATGCCTACAAGTTCAATAATCTCTTTTTAATCGTGGAAATGGTGTACCCTCATGGCAAAACAACAAAAGACACTTTGGAGTACCAAATGGCAAAACCTAGTGGAGAGCTCTTGGGCGAAGGAATTACAGATATAAAAGAAAACAAATTATGGTATAAAGGCTTTGAAAAGCCATTTGTTTTTGATGAAAAAGGAGACTATATTATTAAAATACAACATGCCATGCGAAATAATGGGGACATTAATGGCGTTGATAACCTAGAAGGTATTACTGATGTGGGTTTTAGAATAGAATCCGTAAGCAATTAATTATTTATTATGACGAAAAAGAAAGCAGCCACACAAGACTTTTCGAAGTATATCAGATGGTTTTGGATGACATTTTTAGGAGGTATCTTATTGATCGCTTTGTTGTTCTTATTGGCTTCCTGGGGTGCATTTGGTGAAATGCCAGACTATACCGTTTTGGAAAATCCCAATACTAATTTGGCAACCGAAATCATTTCGTCTGATGGTAAAACATTAGGAAAATTTTATTTGAATGACAATAGAACACCTGTAGATTATAGCGAACTCCCAAAACATTTAGTGGATGCTCTAATTGCTACCGAAGACGCTCGCTTTCACGAACATTCTGGCATTGATGCTAGAGGAACTTTAAGAGCATTCTTTTTTTTAGGAAAAAGAGGCGGTGCAAGTACCATATCACAACAATTGGCTAGACAATTATTTGTAGGGGTTAGATCTAAAAATCTTCTAGAAACGGTAACTCAAAAAATAAAAGAATGGGTTATCGCCACACGTTTGGAGCGTCAATATACCAAAGAAGAAATTATTGCCATGTATTTTAATATTTATGATTTTGGAAACAATGCCGATGGTATCCGAAGTGCAGCAAGTATTTATTTTGGAAAAGAACCACGTGAGCTCGATCTTAAGGAATCAGCAATGCTGGTGGGGATGTTTAAAAATTCTTCGTTATACAATCCAAGACCTCATCGCAATCCAGAAGGGACTAAAAACCGAAGAAATGTTGTGTTAAAACAAATGGTGAAATACGATTATATAAATGAATCAACTAATGATTCCATTCGAAAATTAGATCTAGGCTTGCGATATTCTCCACAATCACATAAGGAAGGTACTGCAACTTATTTTAGAGCATATCTTCAAGATTTTATGAAAAAATGGATTAATGATAATCCCAAACCTGATGGTTCAAAATATAGCCTTTACAATAGTGGCTTGAAAATACATACAACAATCGATTCGCGGATGCAGAAGTATGCAGAAGATGCTGTTCAAAAGCACATGGCAAATCTTCAAGCAGAGTTCTTCAATCAAAATACACCAGAACGAAATAAAACAGCACCTTTTGTTGGACTAACATCAGAAGAAATTGATAAGCTTTTAAATCAAAGCATGCGTCAATCTGAACGTTGGCGAGTAATGAAGCGTGAAGGGAAATCGGAAAAAGAAATTATTGCCTCTTTCGATACCCCAACACCAATGACGATTTTTTCATGGAAAGGAGAAATCGACACCATTATGAAACCGATAGATTCCATGCGCTATTACAAAACGTTTCTTCATACTGGAGTGATGTCAATGGAACCGCAGACCGGTCATGTGAAGGCTTGGGTAGGTGGCATCAACATGAGACATTTCCAATATGACCATGTGAAACAGGGTAAACGTCAGGTTGGTTCCACTTTTAAACCATTTGTGTATGCAACCGCTATTGATCAATTACATTTGTCGCCATGTGATACCTTTCCAAATACCTTAACCACAATTGAGGCAATGAAATATGGAAACCCATTACCATGGACAGCCAAAAATTCTGATGGTAAATATGGAGGATTTAGAACCCTAAAAAGTGCTTTGGCAAATTCTATAAACACGATTACTGCCCGTTTGATGGATCAAGTTGGACCGGAACCTGTTATTGAAATGGCTAAAAATCTCGGAATCGAGTCAGATATCCCACCAGTGCCCGCAATTGCCCTAGGAACACCAGATTTGAGTGTTTACGAGATGGTTGCTGCTTATGGCACCTTTGCCAATAAAGGTGTCTATAATAAACCAGTCATGATCACGCGAATTGAAGATAAAAACGGGACTGTATTATTTCAATTCACACCAGAGTCTAAAGACGTGTTAAGTGAGGAGGTTGCCTATGTAACCACCAATCTTTTAGAAGGGGTTACCGAAGGTGGTTCGGGAACCCGATTGCGGACAACATGGGCAACAGACAATCAAGTTTATAAAGAAATCATAACAGGTTATCCTTATGGGTTTACAAATCCTATTGCTGGTAAAACAGGAACGACTCAAAATCAAAGTGACGGTTGGTTTATGGGTATGGTGCCTAATTTGGTTACTGGTGTTTGGGTAGGCGCAGAAGATCGTGCTGTTCATTTTAAATCTATTACATATGGTCAAGGTGCGTCCATGGCATTACCTATTTGGGGAATGTATATGAAGAGTTGCTATGCCGATAAAACTCTAGATGTCTCTACAGGAGAATTTGAGCGACCAGAGAACCTTTCGATTAATGTGGATTGTAGTAAATTTGGAAATGATGAATCTGCAGACACTGAAGGTGGATTTGTGGATGAACTGGATTTTTAAGTTATAAATTATTTAAACATAGTGAAAGCCAATCTAAATGTCATAGAATTTTAGATTGGCTTTTTTATTTCGTAAATTTCAGATTCAAAAAAGCACACGAAATGATCAATAAAAAAGTAGCTGATATTAATGAAGCCATGAAGGGTGTCAAAGACGATATGACATTGATGCTTGGTGGTTTTGGCTTA
>JAGXIE010000030.1 GCA_024635765.1 Flavobacteriaceae bacterium
AAACGTTCTTCGGTAAATTCTTCATCAAATAAACCCTTTTTACCTTGTGTTTTATACATTTTTTATCGGTTGGAATTATACTTTAAATTTAACCATAATTATCTGTTTAACAATGGAGTAATTTTTAGAAGTCCCCTAAAGTATTACTGGTGACTTAAAGTATGTCAATCAAATTGAAAAAACCATCTATAATCACTTATTAGCAGCAGAAAATCCAGAAACAGGTTGTGTAAGTTATTATACCCCTCTCATGGATAAAAAACCATTTATTTGCTACATTAGTTGTTGTACTTCAAGCGTTCCTAGGGGCATTGCCATGATACCATATTTTACTTTTGGTAATATACAAAATATCCCAACTTTAATGATGTATGAACCTGCCACTTATAAAGAAGCAATTACAACTTCAAAGGGCAAAGAAATCAATTTATCATTGCAAGTTGAAGGTAATTTTCCAGAAAGCGGTGATGCTACTATAATAGTTAATTCATCTCAAAAAGCCTCTTTTACTTTGTCCTTAAGAGTTCCTTCTTGGTGTACTTCTTTTAGCGCTAAAATTGGAGAAAAAGAATATACAGGTATAAATAATCAATACTTAAAAATTGATAGAGATTGGATGTCTGGAGATAAAATAAAAGTCTCTTTTGATATCCCAATCCAAGTATTGAACGGAGGAAAAAGTTATCCAAATCAAATCGCATTTCAAAGAGGCCCACAAATTTTGGCTTTCGACTCAACTTTAAACACAGGATTAGAAATAAACACTAACCCATTATTGCCAACTGAAAACCTTGAGGTTAAAAATATTTTTGATGTTTTACCTACCCAATGGATTGGAAAACAAACCTATACTGTAAATGTGTTAGATGGAAATGGTAACAATTCTGAACAACAATTAATACTGGTTCCTTACGCAGATGCAAGCCAAACAGGTGGTGATGTAAAAGTATGGTTGCCTTTTGAAGTTGAAAAACAATAAGTACAACTTTTATAAATATTTTAAAAATGAAAAAAAGTTATATATTCCTATTAATCCTGCTCATCTGTGGCAACTCAATTCAGGCACAAGTTTCTTTACCTAAAATTTTTGCTGATAATATGGTGTTGCAAAGAAATACTCCAATTCCAGTTTGGGGTTTGGCAAGTGCCAATGAAAAGGTAGAAGTAAAATTCAATCAACAAACAAAAACCATAAAGGCAGACAAAAACGGTAAATGGTTGATTCGTTTAGACAACGAAACTGCTGGTGGACCTTTTGAATTAACTATCAAAGGGAAAAATACCATAAAATTCAAAAACGTTTTGGTTGGTGAGGTTTGGCTTTGCACCGGGCAATCCAACATGGAATGGTCTGTTATACAATCCAACGACGCTAAAAAAGAAATCACTTCGGCAAATAATCCAATGATTCGTCATATCAAAATTGACAAAGAAATAAATTCATTACCTCAACAGATTGTAAATTCAAGTAATAGTTGGCAAGTTTGTTATTCAACTACAGTTGGAAATTTTACAGCTGCCGGGTATTTTTTTGCTAAAAACATTTATAATGAATTAAAAATTCCAATAGGCCTCATAAATGCTTCTTGGGGAGGAACCAATATTGAAACTTGGATTAGTAGAGAAGGTTTTGAAAGCAGTGATGAATTTGCAGAAATGATTTCTGGAATGCCAAAGATAAGTTTAGACTCACTTTCAAAATTTAAAATAAAAAAGTTTGAAAAAAGAATAGAAACATTACAAGGAACAAAAATAAATGCTGAAAATGCAAATAATTTCAAAGAAGCGGTATATGATGATTCCAATTGGCCAGAATTAAACCAACCAGAATTATGGGAACATCAAAGTTTAGGAGAATTAGATGGGGTTGTTTGGTTACGAAGACCTATTGTAATATCAGCAGAAGACAGTAAAAAACAAGCTGTTTTAGAACTTTCAAAAATTGATGATGATGACATAACTTATGTTAACGGAATTGAGGTAGGAAGTACCAACCAATGGGATGCTTTTAGAAAATATACAATCCCAAACGGAATATTAAAGGAAGGAAAAAATATCATTGCTATTAGAGTAACAGACACCGGTGGTGGAGGTGGAATTTATGGTGATCCAACTGATCTTAAATTAGTCGTTGGGGACTCTATCGTTCCGTTAAATGGAATTTGGAAATTTCAGGTAGAATCCATAAAAAAAACAAACAACGAAAATTCATTTCCTTCTCTATGCTACAATGCAATGATACACCCATTGATTCCTTACGCCTTTAAAGGGGTATTATGGTATCAAGGAGAATCGAATGCCAGTAGATCATATCAATATCAAAAAGCATTTCAATTAATGATAAATAACTGGCGTCAAAAATGGAACCAAGGTGATTTTCCATTTTATTTTGTGCAATTGGCATCGTTTGTTACTGAAGGAAACAGCAACGAAGGTTGCGGTTGGGCAGAACTTAGAGAAGCCCAAACTATGACCTTAAGTTTACCAAATACAGGAATGGTTGTTACTACGGATTTGGTGACAAATCCAAGAGAAATACATCCAACCAATAAACAAGATGTAGGAAAACGATTGGCAGCTCTTGCTTTAAACAATGTATATAATAAGTCAATGGTTTGTAGTGGTCCGATGTATAAGTCAATGGAAATACAGGAAAACCAAATTATAGTTTCATTTGATGATATTGGTAGTGGTTTATACACTCCCGACAAATACGGTTACATTAAAGGATTTGAAATTGCAGGAGAAGATCAGGTTTTTCATTATGCAACAGCTTTCATTAAAGACAATAAAGTTATACTTTCAAGCAACGAAGTAGAAAACCCAATGGCAATCCATTATAGCTGGGTTGGTGATGCATCAGAGAGCAATTTGTTTAATAAAGAAGGATTTCCAGCTGTGCCTTTTAGAACTGACCAATGGAAAAGCGTTACTAAAGAAGAAAAGTATAAAATCTAAAAAAATAATTTGAACAAATCCATCAAAATCTATTATAGTCCTATTGGCACTGTAATAAACGCCATATTGCTCTCTGGTCAATCCCCTAGTATTTTTATTTTTAAAAAACCTTCAAAAAGTGAACTGGGATTTGAAATCTTTAATCCGACACTTGAAGCCATATCCGAATTCAATAACTTAACGCAACAGATCTAAATTTTAGATTTATTGTATGAAACCAAGAAACTATTGGTTATTCAATTTAAATAATGTTACATCAAAATCAATTCAAATAAACATAATATTTGAGTATGGAATCACTAAAAATTAATTACGCTTTGTTAAGCTAGAACCTTGATTATACCCATTTGACCATGAAGACAAATGAAATATTAAGAGAACAAATTTTTGAAATAATAAAAAATCAGCTCGAAAACAATGATCCTCCGGAAACAAAAATCATTTATGACCAATTGACAAAGGCTGGATACAATGATTTTCAAACCCGACAAATGATAGGACAATGTGTGGCAATTGAATTATTTGAGATCATTAAAATTGGTAAGCCATTCAATCGGGACAGATATATTGAAAATTTAAAAAAACTCCCAAGGGAACCATTTGAGTAAAATCATGAAAATAGAGTTAACAAAAAAGCAATATAAGACTCTCCTTACTATTATGTATTGTGGAGAATGGATGCTTAACAGCTATAAAAATAAAGATGATATCATATCAAAAAAGACTGAAGATTTAGAGCAAAACATATTTTCATTTGCAAAGGATGCAGGATTAGAAAGATGGATAGAATATGACATTCCAATGGGAAAGTACTTTCCTACTGCTGATATGGAAGATGAATTGCACAAATATATTGACCTTTATAATTTGAGACAAAAAACACTATGAAAGCTAGTGTCTAATACCGTGTAAAAATAATTGCTTGGTTCTCGCCTACTTGTAAAAGCCTGAGGGTTTTCTTCTGGTTCATCCCGTTTTTAGTAAGTCAGTTGTTTGCACAGATAACTAATCCTTTCACATAAAATTTGCAATCAATTATTCCGAATATCTATCAACCAAGATAACGCATCACCAAAAACACTATCGTACCAATACCCAATAATGTACTAACTATAAATACCACTACAGCCCAATTGGGATAAATTTTGGCTTGCTTTATTTTACTTTCAAAACGGCTTTCAAAACGCTCTATGTTCTTTATGCAGGATATCATTTGCTCTTGATGTGATTCGATAATACTTTTATATTCCGCTAAATCCATCTTGAGTTTTGTCTCTTTTATTTGCCCATTGATTTTCTCTAATTTCTCCACGTCATTTTTGAAATCAGTAAGTTCATTGACCAATAAAGCTGTAAGTTCTTCAAGTTTTGTCATAATAAATGAATTAGTAAGAGAGTCCTTGTTGTATCACTTTTTTGATAATGAATTTGGTCAGTTTTAAAGTTAAGTTCGGTGTTAGGCTAACTACTTTTCCTGCCAGCTTCACTCCGACCGTATTCCCTTTTAAAATCTTTGCATCTCCAAGGCCTCCCATTTGTTTGCCTATATTCCCTATGGACATATTTCGGTGCACTTCACTACCTTTTAAATTATGTCCATCAAATTCAAAACGGAATCCCTGCAAGTTGTTCTGCTTGTTTATCGTTGGAATCACTTTGACGCCATTGGTTTCCATTGCTTTGATGTAAGCATCAAATGATTTCGGCTTGAACTGTTTCATTGTCAAATCATGTCTCCGCTTGATTTCCGTTCGAATGTCCTTCAGATTGAATTCCTTTTCAAATTGAACCTGTTTTACGGTGGTCAATCCCATCTTCTCTGCGACTCTTTCTGCTGCCAACTGGCTTCGCTTTCCTATAAAACTATCATTGTATGCAACACCTCTAAAATCAATTCGGTTGACATATAAATGGATGTGCTTATGTTCCTTGTCCTGATGCACAAAGGCAATGGCTTGTCGTTCTCCGAGTTTCATTTCAAGGATGAACTGTTTTGTTATGTCCTGCAATTTCATTTTATCCAACTTTTTTCCGTCTTCGATTGTGGGACTGATTACAAATGACAAGGTGTTTTTGGTGCAATGATAGTTTTGGTCCTGAAGCATCTTGAATTCTTGGGTGATTTCCGCTGGGGAATCTCCATGTAGAAATTCTTTCATTACGACTTCTGCATTCTTTTCTTGATTCCATCCGTAGCACATTGATGCTTTGGTATGCGATATGCTTTTACCTTTTCCTATCATTCCTGAAATTTTTTGAGGTGCGATTTTATTTCATTCGCCAATTCATAGACTGCTTCGGTCAGTTTGGGATTTCGTTTTCTGTACATATTCCCAATGGACTTGAAATTGTTATGGTATTTGATGAGCATTTTATAGATTTCGATATGTTCTTCCTTGAAACGTTCCGTAATTTCCTTTTCAAACACGGCACGTCGAATATATTCGCTTAAGCTCAATCCGGATGAGGATGCTTTAATATTCAAAAGTTTCTTTTCATAGATGGAACATCTAAATTTAACGAGGTCTTTTTTCCCCTTAAACACTCCTTTTTTTTCTTTGCGACCTTCGGGAGCAAACAAGAATGTGTCCACAGACACACATCTTGAATTCCCACCCAGAATAATTTCCGTTCCAGTTGAATCCATTTCCAAATCCAAATCCAAACTTTCAGAATGTTTGAGCAATTCGGTAGGAATCTTTAGATACTGCTTTTGTTCATTATTTGGTTTAATGGAATTCTTTTCTCTCATGGCACAAAAATTCGTTTAGGTCTTTATGGATTTTATAGAAGTCACTTTTATCAATAACATGACTGTATTTTGTTGTTAAATACCGTGTGGCATTTCGTCCGGCATTATCACAATCCAAATAGAGATGAACTGATTCATAATTTGATATTTGTGTCTCGATGTTTTTTACGAATGCAATGGAATTTAAAATCATAAAATCTGAAACGTTCATTAAAGGTTCATTCAAAACCGCCAAGGATAATAAATCGAACATCCCTTCCAAAATGATTAATTGACTCTTGTTTCTTTGGAGATGCGTGTAAGATTTTGGGCTGCAACTATTTTTGAAAATCTTGTTGCGCAATTCCCATCCGTTCTTGTTGTTCCTTAAACCAATTGCAAAAAACTTGGTGTTTTTAAAACTGTATCGGACTTCTTTGCAATAGGTATTTGCAATGTGCAATGGTATCCCTCTATTCTTTAGATATTGAATCAATGCAGGATGTATTATCTTTTTTACGCATGTAACATAAATTCTTGAGTCTTTTTCATTTAAAATCACGTCTTTCTGAATGGGTATCATTGCGACACTTTCATTCAAGAACTCCAGAACTTCTTTAATTGGACATTTTAAAATTCTGCAAACCAAATCTATCACGTTTCCTCCCACACCTTCGCCATGGTCATACCATCGGTTCTTGATTTTGGATACTTTAAAAGAGGCTTGGGTTTCTGACCTGAAAGGACTCATAAACCCAAGCTTCTTTTTCCGCTGTCTTTTTGGGAAAGTGCCCGAGTTTTGCCAGCACTTTTTCGATGGGAAAAGCTCGGGCTCTTTCACACGATAGTCCAATTGTTCCTTCGTTTTCCATATCATATCATTTGAACCTAAATTTTATCATCGTTTTTTTTTGATGACAGAATGATGACAAAACGATGACGGTCTAAACCCTTATGTTTACTGGCCCTAACTCTATCTGTCATCGTTTCATCAAAAAAAAATATAATTTGTAGGGTGTTTTTTTCTTTTCATCAGCCATTTTTTAGGAAATGATGAAAAATCGTCCGCATTGCCCATGAACATTCTGATTTCCTTGCCATCGATCTGTCATCGTTTCATCGTTTTGCTATTCTTCCCCGAAATTTTCCATGAGAAAATCCCTTTTTATGGAATAGTACCTTCCTTTGGCATCGGTCAACCCCATCCCTCCGTCCTGCCAGATCATCAATTTCCTGTAGACCATAGAGTTTTCCTGGTTCACAAGCTTCCAGTCCTTTTTAACGATATGCCTCAATTGGGTAAGGTCCGTTTTGATCCGGGTGCGGTTCAATAGCTGAAGGGCATCGAGGGGACATAGTTGTATTTCTTCCAGCTCTAGAGTCTCCATCGCACTCAAAAGAACACTGGCCAGCTCCTTCTCCACTCGGTTCCTGTTGTTCTGCATCAAGTTATCCAAAGCTTTGGTCTTGATCTGAGCATGCGAGAACCACATTCGGGTTCTATTGGGACTGGTCAGTTCTCTATGTTGTAAATGGAAAAGAAATGCAGGTATCTCCGCTTCCAGATATTCCAGAAACCGAGTTTCCTCATTTTTCAAAGAAGGTATCTTCAACACCCAAAATCGGGTCTCGTTATCATCGATCTTTATAAAGTTGTCCTCATTGTTACTGCAAAGAATGAACTTTCCGAAAAACTCCACCTCTCTTTTATCTTTCCCCTTGGCTTCAAGTTTATTGACATTGGTCGTACTCAGGTATTTGATCCGTTCGGTCAATTCTTCTTTGTTGAAAAGCACCTCGTCTATACAGATCAAAAGTTTGTTGGCCCAATCCGCATTGAATTGGCTACTGAAGCTATCATTGGTCAAATAGGTCATATTATTGTCGAAAACCATTTTCAGCCATTTGAGAAAGGTAGTCTTGCCTGTAGACCGCTCCTTGGATACTAAACAAAGTATGGGCAATATCTGGATCGGCCTTTCGAATAGCAGCTGTAAATAATCCAAGCCCAGGTCAAGCTGCTGACCGAAAATATGTTCCAATAGTTGCAAGGTGCAAGAGAAAACACCCTCTTTAGGTTTGTGGGGCAAAGGTGCATAGGTATTGTAGAAACCATGCCATTCCCTAACAAAGTCTAAATGGCTGGGGAGACAGGTGAATCCATCATACTTTTTGATCGTTCCAATAAAATTTCTTCCATGATCTTGCCGGATGGTCTCCAATGTCCATGGGACAATGATTTCGTTTAAATGTCCGGCAATGGTCGGGACATGCACCAATTTATAATAGGAGGTGCCCACGCGGATGTAAGCTGTGTCTTTCATAATCCTGATTTTCTATTCTGTAGCAGCTGTTCATTGAACTGCCGTTCTAAAAATTCATCGGATAGATTGGGTTCCCCAAGCAGCCAGGCATCGATTTCTTCTTTGTTAAAGAATAGTTGACGGATGTGCTTGTTGTTCCCTGTCGGTATCAGTTTTAATTGGGAGAGTTTGTATATCTTGCTCTTGGACAGCCCTGTGTATTTGACAAGATCATCGATGTTAAATACTTTTTTGGTGTGTGAAAGCAGGCCTTTGATGTCCTGCAACAAGTCCACGACATTTTCTTGCTCATTCATAATCTTTATGTTTAAAAGTTAATAATGAGTAAAAGGCCTTTTACTTTGATTGTACGGGACAAACATATGACGTTAGATGCAGTAAAAACAATAGGGAAATAACGATTGCTCTAGGATTGCTGTAAGTTTTCTCTATAATAATTGGAGAAGCGTAAATAATTTGAGATTCCTAACGCTTTTGAGATGTCCTTTCGTACATCATTATAACTACCTCCCTGGGTAGCGGAACACCATTTGGAATAACTTGAAGGAAGGGTACTTGGATTAATTTCGGAGTTTTGAAACGTAAACCGTTCCGAGATAAGCATGTTCAATGACTCCTTGGGTTTCGTATCCATCCTAAAGATCCCTCCACGAACGATCAAATCCAAAAAGGTTAATAAAAATCGAATGTTTCCTGATTGTTTGTTCTTTGGGGTTTCCCTGATTACGATTTTTTGCTCTGCAGGCAGTCCGTTGATCAGTCTAAAAAGGTTCTCGACATCATTATTGTCAAAACCGAAAAAAACCGTATCGATTAAAGATGGAGTTAATTGTAAAAATGAGAAACCCTGAACATTGCTTTTGAATAGCTCCTCGGATTTGAACCATGTAATGACCATTAATAAGGACAAACTGAACAATAGAGTCACAAAAAGATAGCTTGCTGTAATTTGAATTAAGGAGTAAGTGACACTGGAGATTAGAAAATAAATCGTCAACGGTATTATGTCAAATAAGAATATAAGGAAAATTGAAAGTCTGTTCGTAGTTAGAGAGCCGTGTTTTAACCATAATAGTTTCAGCTCCCTTCTACTTTGATATAGCCAATTGGCTAATATTTCACCTAATCGTTCCACACTTTAAAGATAAGAATAAATGAAAGTAAAAGAAAGGCAAATTGTTGTACATATGTTGTACTGGTGTAAAAAAAGAAAACCTTTCAATTTCTTGAAAGGTCTGTCTTTATTGGCGTGGTCCCACTTGGGCTCGAACCAAGGACCACCTGATTATGAGTCAGGTGCTCTAACCAACTGAGCTATAGGACCGGTTAAGAGGATGCAAATCTAATATATATTTTAATATGCCACAACAATTTTATGGCTTTATCTCTTGACATAACTCAATCAATACACCATTGGTTGACTTTGGATGTAAAAACACAACCAGCTTGTTGTCAGCCCCTTTTTTTGGCGTTTTATTCAATACTATAAACCCGTTCGTGGTCAATCGCTCTATTTCGGCTTCAATGTCATCTACCGCAAAAGCAATATGATGAATCCCTTCGCCTTTCTTCTCAATAAATTTTGCAATCGGACTCTCGGGATGGGTCGCTTCTAACAATTCAATTTTATTTGGCCCTGCTTCAAAAAAGGAGGTTTTGACGCCTTCACTTTCAACCGATTCTGTCTTATAAGGTGACTTTCCAAATAGCTTTGAAAACAACTCATTGGAGAGTTCCAAATCTTTAACCGCAATACCAATATGCTCTATTTTTTTCATGCTCACTTCCCGTGAAAGCGGGAATCCCATTAAATTAATCTAAATCTATAATTATAAAAGTCAAATTTCCATAATCAAACTAAGAAGCTAAATTACAACTCACTAACTTTATCCTTCCAAAAATACAATAATCCTCAAATATGCTCTATTTTTGCAGTTGAGAAACCACTGATTGGTTTTTAATTACTAAATTAAATCAAAAATAAACAATTGATTTATAAATTTTTATCGTTTTGGAAGAAAGTCATAGACAGAAAAAAATTGGGGGAATTTTGCAGGAGGACTTGGTTGACGTGCTTCAAGGCGCTGCAACAAGAGGAGGTATGCGTGGTATTATTATTTCAGTAAGCAAAGTGAATGTCACGGCTGATCTATCAATTGCCAAAGTGTACTTAAGTATTTTCCCAAATAAAGAAGGGGCCGAATTACTCAAAGGCATACGCTCTAATACGCCCTTAATTCGACATGAATTGGCACAACGCACTAAAAACCAATTAAGACGCATGCCGAATCTTGAGTTTTTTATTGATGATTCTCTTGAATATATTGAACGTATTGATAAGTCTTTAAAAGGAGATGAAAACCCTATTAAGGATAACAATCTATTGGACAAACGTAAAAAGTCTTAAGTGAATTTCGCGTATTACATCGCCAAGCGTTATTTATTTACCAAGAGCAGTAGCAATGCCATCAATATCATGACGATGATTGCCGCTTTTGGTGTTATTGTCGCGGCCGCGGCTTTACTGATTGTACTCTCTGGCTTTGCGGGACTCAAGGAATTCAGTTTAAGTTTTTCCTCCTTTGTGGATCCCGATTTAAAAATACTTCCTGCGCAAGGTAAATCCTTTTTATTGACCGAAACCGATTCAACAGCTTTGTCAAAGATTGAAGGGGTAACCACCTTTTCCAAGGTCATAGAAGAGCGCGTAATTCTTGAATTTGATAGTAAAAATCTTCTGTGTACGCTTAAAGGAGTGGACGATAATTACCTTAACGTCACCCGAATGGATTCCATGATTACTCAAGGGCAATGGTTTGCACCAAAGTCTAGTCAGATTGTTTCTGGTTGGGGAATTGCACACAACTTATCCATGGGCGTCCTTGATTATGGAAAAACGCTTAAAATGTATGTTCCAAAGCCTGGAAAAGGTCAAATAAGCTCTGTGAAAGGTGCATTCAGTACCATGATGGTCGTGAATATTGGGATTTTTCAAATCAATGAAGATTTGGACAATACCTTTGTATTCACTGATATCGAAAACGCTAAATATTTATTGAATTACGATCAAACGCAAATCAGTGGCATCGAGTTGAAGCTGAACCCAAATACCGACGAATCACAGGTCACTGAAGCTATTTTGAGTATTTTTGGAGATAAGGTCATCGTGAAAAATAGAGCGCAACTCAACGATGCACTTTATAAAATGCTCAACACAGAAAACCTCGCCGTGTATCTCATTTTTACCTTGGTAATTATTATCGCTCTGTTCAACGTCATCGGTGCTTTAATCATGATGATATTGGATAAAAAGGGTTCTCTTCATACTTTATTCAATCTCGGAGCAACAACCAAGGACATTAAAAGAATCTTCTTTCTTCAAGGTAGTTTAATGACCGTGCTTGGGGGAATTATTGGTGTTGTTTTGGGAATCATCATCGTTGTGCTTCAACAACAATTTAGTCTTGTAATGCTCACGCCTTCCCTTCCCTATCCGGTAACTTTGGAGATAATGAATCCTTTTATCGTATTAATAACAATCTTTATATTGGGAATAATGGCCTCGAAAATTGCCTCTAGCCGTATCAGCGAAAAGCTGGTGAAGAGTTAGTTCTTGGTTGTCGATTGTTCTTGACTCCCGCCTTTTGTCTATTGTCTTGGCTCTTGGTTCTAACTTCCTGTCCCTTTAAACAAATTCATATCCCGAGAAAGCCTGTAACACCTCATCAAATGCCGCAAATACATCTGCCGAATCATCACTGGTGACCATTTTCATTCGATGCTCCTTGAAATTGGGAATCCCTTTAAAATAATTGGTGTAATGCCTTCGGGTTTCAAAAACGCCTAGCTTTTCACCTTTCCACTCAATGGACATCTGCAAGTGTCTGCGCGCGGCGTCAACGCGTTCTTCCAAAGTAACAGGTGCCAAATGTTCTCCTGTATTAAAAAAGTGTTTTACTTGCTTAAAGAACCAAGGGTTGCCAATACTTGCACGACCTATCATACAGCCATCGAGTCCATAAGAGTCACGCATTTCCATGGCTCTTTCGGGAGAATCGACGTCGCCATTTCCGAAGACGGGAATATGCATACGTGGATTATTTTTTACGTCAGCTATAGGTCTCCAATTGGCTTCACCTTTGTACATCTGGGCACGCGTACGACCATGTATGGAAATCGCTTTGCATCCAACATCCTGAAGCCGTTCAGCTACCTCAACAATCCGAATGGAATCCTCGTCCCAACCCAATCGTGTCTTTACGGTAATAGGCAAATTAGTGCGTTTTACCATCTCGGCTGTGAGTTGTTCCATCAGACAAACATCCTTCAAGATACCTGCTCCAGCGCCTTTGCTCACGACCTTTTTCACAGGGCAGCCAAAGTTAATATCAATAATATCCGGATTTGATTTTTCAACGATGTCTATGGTTTGAAGCATGCTTTCCAAATTAGCTCCAAAAATCTGGATACCAACAGGACGTTCTCGTTCGTAAATATCAAGCTTCATAACGCTTTTAGCAGCATCACGAATGAGTCCTTCACTTGAGATAAATTCAGTATAAACCACATCAGCACCCTGCTCCTTACACAATGCTCGAAACGGTGGATCGCTCACATCTTCCATAGGAGCTAATAGCAATGGGAAATCTGGAAGTTGTATGTCGCCTATTTTTACCAAGCTTATAAATTTTGAAGCAAAATTACATTATTTTGTTGAAATTGAATCTTTTCAATATCCAAACGGAATAAACACCTAAAAACAATTCAGCCCATTTTAAATAAACAGAGCCAAATGTGGGTGTTCCATCTATAAGAAAGCCCTAAATTCTTCCCGCCACTAATCCAAACATAAAAAACATGTTTGAAGCTTTTAGAACTTTAAATCCACTTCAATCTGTTTGCCGTTTCTATCGACAATCACTTTAGTGGCATCTCCTTCTTCAAAAACGGACAGGGCTCTCATATAACTCATCATATCAACAACCGTACTATCGCCTAATTTAACGACGATGTCTCCTTTTTGAAGGCCTGCTTTTTGTGCGGGTTTGTCCTCGCTCACACCGTCAATTCGCATTCCTTTTCCATCGTACAAATAATCTGGTATCACACCTAAACCAACTTTAAAACGAGGGGTTTCTTCACTTTCATTCTTTGTTTTTCTAAACGCCAATTTTCCTGCTTTGTCCAAATCAGATATCACATCAAAAATGTATGTAGAGATGGCTTCCATCCCATCATAATTCAACCTTTCGGAATCATCACTTGGCTTGTGATAATCCTCATGTTGACCTGTAAAAAAGTGTAATACCGGGATGTCGTTTAAATAGAATGACGTGTGGTCAGAAGGTCCAACGCCTGATTCGTTTTCTACCAACTTAAAGCGCGTATTGGTGGCATTTAGAGTTTGTTTGAATCTAGGAGAGGTACCAACACCATAAACCGCCAAAGTACTATCGGGTTTCAAACGACCCACCATATCCATATTGATCATATAATTCGCATTTTTAATGTCAAGAGTTGGATTCTTTACGAAGTAGTTGCTTCCCAACAAGCCCATTTCCTCTCCAGAAAAAGCCATAAATAAATAATTGTTGCCTTTATTGTCGGTTTTAAGCTTACGGGCCAAATCGAGCATTACGGCTACTCCACTCGCGTTATCATCCGCCCCATTGTGGATGGCTTTTTCTTTTCCTCTATACAAGGAGCCTTCACTGCCAAAACCCAAATGATCATAATGGGCACCAATGATAACGGTAGTTTCAGCCTTGTTATCTATAAACCCCAAAATATTGGTTCCAGTAATCGTACTATCTTCAGACATTGTCGAATATGATACTTCACTATGCGGATCGGTTTTTGGTTTAAAGCTAAACCTTTGGTAAAACCCTTTCGTCCCTTTTGGCTCCAAGCCCAATTGTTCAAAACGTTTGGAAATGTATTCTGCAGCTTCCTGCTCACCCTTTGTCCCTGTTTCTCTTCCTTCATAGGTGTCTGAAGATAGTTCGGAGACGTCTTCTTTGATACTGATAACTTTTGTTGTTTCCGTTTTACAGGATGACAATAACACTAAAAAAAGTAACACGAGTACGGCTTTCATTTGTCTAAATTTATAGTTTTTTATTGGTGAGATGCAATGCCTAATTGAACATACCTATTGAATTAACAGTTTGTAATTGGCATTTCATCTTCATATATATTAGTTTTGCACAAAATTAGGCAATATTTAAATTAACCCACAACGTTTTGGTCGTTTGTAGGGTGGAATCAAATCTTATGAAATATATTTTTACCTTCTTAATTGTACTTTCTTTTTTTTCATGCAAAAATGAGAACGAATTGAAATCACAAAACACAACATCGGAGACAACGGCTTCAACAGATTCGTTGATTTTCCCAGAAGAAAAACATTTCAAATCGATCAAACAAATCACCTTTGGTGGCGACAATGCTGAAGCTTATTGGAGTTTTGACGACAAGCAAATTGTGTTTCAGTCCAACAATAAAAATTGGAATGTGAGCTGTGACCAAATGTTTTTGATGAATGCCGGCGAAACCTTGGAGAGCAAAACGCCGCCCATGATAAGTACTGGGAAAGGCCGTACGACCTGTGCATATTTCTTGCCAGATAATAAGCACATCATTTACGCATCAACCCATCTTGGTGGCGAGGCCTGTCCTGAAACACCAATGAAAAAAGAAGGTAAATATATTTGGCCGATCTATGATACCTATGACATTTTTGTCGCTGATTTAGAAGGAAATATCACAGGCCAATTAACGAATGAAATAGGTTACGATGCCGAACCAACGGTGTCTCCGAAAGGAGATAAAATTGTCTTTACCTCAACCAGAAATGGCGATATCGACCTATATACCATGAACATTGACGGAGGCGATGTGAAGCAAATTACCTTTGAGCTAGGCTATGATGGCGGCGCGTTCTTTTCTCCCGATGGGACTAAAATCATTTTCCGTTCCTCACGTCCAAAAACAGAAGACGAAATCGCTGAATATAAAGATTTGTTGAATCAAGGCTTGGTGCAGCCAACTGAAATGGAACTCTATATCTGTAATGCTGATGGTAGCAAATTACGTCAATTAACCAGTCTAGGCAATGCTAATTGGAGTCCGTTTTTCTTACCGGACGGAAAACGTGTTATTTTCTCTTCAAACTTTGAGGCAGAACGTGGTTTTCCCTTCAACTTATACATGATAGGAATCGATGGAAAAGGTCTGGAGCGAGTAACACACAGCGAAACTTTTGACGCCTTCCCTGTGTTTTCAAATGATGGTAAAAAATTGATTTTTTCATCTAACCGAAACAATGGTGGCGGTAGGGATACCAATCTATTTATTGCTGACTGGCAGGATTAATTTTCTTTTTTCTCTAAACGATCCGTTTCCTGCTGTTCTTTGGTGCGTTCATTCGTTGTTAAATTGGTGTTTCCGAATTTATAACGAAACCCAAATTTGATATGCCGATTGTCAATGTCACTAAAGCTACTGCTAGATTGATTTAAATATCTGTTTCTTATTTCAAAATCCTGTGTGTTAAATAAATCTGCAACTGCAATTGAAATGGTCCCTTTTTTATTAAAAATAGTTTTTGATATCGTAAAATCTGAAATTAAGATAGGGTCTACTTCTCGTAGCCCATTAATTTGCTTGCCAACATATGCGAATGTTAAATTAGCATTCAAGCTTCTATCTTTTAATAAGGAAAAATCATTGCTCAATACGCTATAATTAGACCAAAGCATTTTATCAACCAAATTACCATCAAAAACACCTTCGTCTTTAATGTTAAAAAAAGAGGTTACAACGTAAACAGACCAATTAGGTATCACATCGAAATAGGTACTAAAATCAAAACCATACTCCGTGGTCTTTTCCAAATTAACAGCTGTGTAAGTAATGGTATTATTTTGGTTATCTTGTCTTGGTAGCTCAAAAATATTATCGTTATAAATTTTATAATAGGATTCAATAGTTAATCGCTTAAATAAAGAAGTTCCAATCACAGCGTGATTAACCAACACGGGTTGTAGATTTGGATTACCTGTAACAATGGTAAAATCATTCAAAAAGAATTGGAAAGGATTTAAAATTTGATAATTTGGTCTTGAAATGCTTCGTTTATAGTTAGTGTAGAGCGTAAAATTATCCGTAAAGGTATAGCTTAAACTGGCGGTAGGAAACCATTCTAAATAATCCTGTTTATTTGTCAGGTTGTTAAGTAAAGAAACCCCCTTAACATTTGTTTGTTCGGCTCTCAATCCGGCGATTAGGCTCAATTTATCCCAATCCTTTGAATAGTTCACATACGCTGCAAAAATGCGTTCGTCATAATCGAACGCGTCCGTATTGTTAGGATCAATCGTTTCTTGTCCATTTACAATATCAAACTGCATAATGTCACTTTTGCTTATGATGTTTGAAGCCTTTAACCCTGTTTCAAAATTGGCAGACTTACCTATTGGTGTTGAAAAATCAGCTTTTGCTGTAAAAATAGCGGTGTCTTGATTATTATCTGTTCTAAATGCTGTGGTTTGCAAAAATGCATCGTCAGCGTCAAAATAACTGTTAAACACATTTTGTTTTCTATTATAATTGAAGGTGGTATAATGTGTATTGACACTCGATTTTTCGCCTTCTTTTTTAAATTTATGAACATAATCAAGATCAAAGCCGAGATTATATTTATCGTCATTGGACAAATTATTCGTTTTTAAATAGGAGTCTAAACTCTGATTGGCATCAAATATACTTGTGTTATTGTTGACAAAATATTTAAAATAGGGCAAAACAAGCATATTGGAAGACAAGCCCAAGGTGTTATTTTCATCTAGCGCATAGTCTAAATTGAAATTGAAATTATGCGACTTTGACCAAGTGTTTCTATTGATAAATGATTGAAAGGTTTTATTGACATCGTTGTTGCCGTCTAAAAAATTTATAACTTCCTTTTGGTCTCGATTGATTTTACTATCTGAATAGGTGTAGTTAGCAAAAAAATCTATTTTATTACTTTTAAAAAAATGGCTCATTCCAACATCATATCTTGGAAAAACACCTTGCGTGTAATTAGTAAAGACATTCCCTCTATAGCCAGTGATCATGTTTTTACCCATGACAATGTTTATCACAGCGCCGCTTTCACCGTCATACTTTGCAGACGGATTGGTAATCACTTCAATAGATTTGACACTGTTTGCTGAAGATCCTTCCAGTAATTGAATTAATTCATCACTGTTCAAATGGACTCTCTTGTCGTTAATAAAAACCGTAGGTGTTGTGTTTTTGACTTGAATGCTATTGTCCAATACCAAAATTCCTGGCGTGCTTTTCAACACTTGGAACATATTTCCTTCGGTCAATGCTGTGTTTTCAATATTAAAGACCAATCGATCTGCTTCTTTTTTTAGTGTTGGCCTTTTTGCTATAATATTGATTTCATTCAAAAGTTCCGAATTTTCTTCTAAAATGATGGTTCCTATATCAATGTTTTCTTTGAGTTCTACAGATTTGAATACGTCTTTAAAACCCAAAAAACTAACTTTTAACAAATAGGTGTCTTGAGATAAACCTTCGAGAAGAAAAAACCCGTATTCACTTGTGGAAACTCCCTTTAAAATGGTGGAGTCTTGAGCCTTCATTAAAAGTACATTGGCATAGGTAACCGGCTCGCCTTGAAGGTCGTCAACAAAACCCGAAATAGAAAGTTCTTGTCCAAGGCTTAATGTGCTTGACAACAAGGTACAGAAAATTAGAAGGAATGAAGTAGGTCGATTCAAATCATTTTTTGTTAATCTCTGCAATATATAAATAGTTTGAGACTTTATTTTACGGTTTTTCCTTATTCCCATTCTTTTTACTAACAAAATAAAAGCCGCTAAAGCGTAATAAATCAGTTATATTTGCAAAATATTTAAGTTGTAGGAATTGATTTTATGAAGCACATCAGAAACTTTTGCATCATTGCACATATAGATCACGGAAAAAGTACGCTCGCGGACAGGTTGTTGGAATTTACGGGTTCCGTAACTGACAGAGAAAAACAAGACCAAGTACTTGACAATATGGATTTGGAACGTGAACGTGGAATTACCATCAAATCACATGCGATTCAAATGGATTATATATTTGAAGGTGAAGCCTATACCTTAAATCTAATAGACACTCCGGGACACGTGGATTTTAGTTACGAAGTGTCTCGCTCCATTGCCTCTTGTGAGGGAGCATTGTTGATAGTGGACGCGGCCCAAAGTATCCAAGCACAGACAATTTCAAATTTATACCTCGCACTGGAAAATGACTTGGAAATAATTCCGATTTTGAACAAAGTTGATTTGCCAAGCGCCAATCCCGAAGAAGTCACTGACGATATTGTAGATTTATTGGGTTGTGACCCTTCTGAAATCATTCATGCAAGTGGAAAGACCGGTTTTGGTGTCGATAATATTTTAGAAGCAATTATTAAGAGAATTCCACCGCCCAAAGGGAATGTGGATGAGCCTTTACAGGCCTTGATTTTTGATTCGGTTTATAATGTTTTTAGAGGCGTGGAAACTTATTTCCGCGTTATTAATGGGTCCATCAAAAAGAATCAGCTCATCAAATTCATCGCAACCGGTAAAACGTATAACGCTGATGAAGTGGGGACCTTAAGGTTGAAGCAATTTCCACGACAGGAAATCAAAGCGGGTGATGTAGGTTATTTAATTACAGGAATCAAGGAAGCTAAAGAGGTCAAGGTTGGTGACACCATCACAGATGCAAAAGAACCCACTAAAAACCCAATTGGAGGTTTTGAAGATGTAAAACCAATGGTATTTGCCGGAATTTATCCTGTAGATACTGAAGATTATGAGGAGTTGCGAAACTCAATGGAAAAATTACAACTGAATGACGCTTCACTGGTATTTATTCCAGAAAGTTCTGCGGCATTAGGCTTCGGCTTCCGATGTGGATTCTTGGGAATGTTGCATATGGAAATCATCCAAGAGCGTCTGGAGCGTGAGTTTGATATGACTGTGATCACAACCGTTCCCAATGTGTCTTATCATGCATTTACGAAGAAAAATATCGATGAGCCCATCATTGTTAACAATCCTTCAGATTTGCCGGACCCTTCCGGATTAGACCGTGTGGAAGAACCTTATATTAAAGCGACCATCATCACTAAATCGGATTTTGTTGGTAATGTCATGTCCTTGTGTATTGATAAACGAGGAGTTATTACCAATCAAACCTATTTGACCACAGAACGTGTGGAGCTCACTTTTGACATGCCGTTGGCGGAGATTGTATTCGACTTTTACGACCGATTGAAAACAGTTTCTAAAGGATATGCGTCCTTTGACTACTCTCCTATCGGAATGCGCGTTTCAAAATTAGTCCGTGTGGATATATTATTGAATGCACAGCCTGTTGATGCCTTGTCATCTTTGATTCATGCCGATAGCGCCCAAACTATTGGTAAAAAAATGTGTGAAAAGCTGAAGGAATTAATCCCTCGTCAACAATTTGATATCCCAATCCAAGCTGCAATTGGAGCAAAAATTATTTCACGCGAAACCATTAAAGCCTTGCGTAAAGACGTAACGGCAAAATGTTATGGCGGTGATATTTCACGTAAACGTAAACTACTTGAAAAGCAGAAAAAAGGCAAGAAGCGCATGCGTCAAGTAGGTAACGTCGAAATACCACAGGAAGCTTTTATGGCCGTGCTGAAGTTGAACGATTAATCTGCAATATTTCTCACAAAAATTTATCATATCGTAATGTTATATGCTCAAATATTTTGTAGTTTTAAACGACTCTAAAATAATACAATGACCATATTTCATATCAGTGCCGAATGTTACCCAATAGCCAAGGTTGGTGGTTTGGGCGACGTGGTCGGTGCGCTTCCTAAATATCAGAACAAGTTAGGTGAAACGAGCAATGTGATCATGCCTTTTTATGATAATAAATTCACTCGTACAAACGACTTTGAAACTGTTTACCAATCGAAATTACAACTTGGAATGTCAATGGATTTTCGGATCCTCAAGTTGAAAAAGAACAACTTGGGTTTCGATATCTATTTTGTCGATGTCCCATATTTGCTTTTTAAAGACTATGTCTATTCTGACAAGGATACTGGACGGTTTTTGGCGTTCCAGATTGCGGCACTCAATTGGCTGGTACAATTAGAAGAAAAACCTGATTTTATTCATTGTCACGACCATCATTCAGGATTGATTCCTTTTATGATGTCGCAGTGTTACGCCTACCAATCCTTGAGAACTACACCTTCGGTAATAACAATCCACAATGGACAATATCAAGGTTGGTTCAGTCATGATTTGGTACATTTGATTCCTCCTTTTGATTTTAATAATGTTGGCTTGCTCGATTGGAATAAAATCATTAATCCCTTGGCCTCTGCCATTAAATGTGCTTGGAAAGTGACTACGGTTTCTCCAAGTTATATGGAAGAATTGAAATATGCCGCAAATGGCTTAGAATATTTATTACAAAGCGAAAGTCATAAATGTGTCGGTATCCTAAATGGTATTGACACCTCGGTTTGGAATCCTAAAACGGACGAGTATCTAGTTAAAAATTACACAACACAATCGGTTGAATCTGGCAAAAAAGCCAATAAAAATTGGGTGTGTGAGCAATTTGACCTAAATCCACAACTCCCTTTATTTGTTTTTATAGGACGATTGGTTGGCGAAAAAGGAGCAGATTTGTTACCCTATATTTTTGATTCAGCATTAAAGTCAAGAAAATTATCTGTCGTTATGTTGGGTTCTGGTGACAGCAATGTCGAGAATCAATTAGAAAACTTAAAAAATGCTCATGGTGGCTTCTATAACAACTATATAGGTTATAATGAGAAATTGTCTCACATTCTTTATGCTGCTGCAGATTTTATCTTAATGCCTTCCAGAGTAGAGCCTTGTGGATTAAATCAAATGTATGCCTTGCGCTATGGAACAGTTCCGATAGTCAGTAGCATTGGTGGTCTCAAAGACACCATAATTGATGTGGGAGACAAGGGATTCGGCATTCGCCATTCGGGCCCAACTGTCCACGAAGTGGTTCATGCCATGGGGCGAGCAATTGAATTCATAAATTTTACCGAACATTTCAAAAAAAATCGTAAATTAATCATGCAAATCGACCATTCTTGGGATGCGTCGGCTCAAACATATATAAATTTATATCATTCAATACAACGCTAATTATGTATCACGACAATGTTATTTCAATCATCCTTGGCGGTGGCCAAGGCTCACGACTTTATCCTCTAACAGAAAACCGTTCTAAACCAGCTGTTCCTATTGCAGGAAAATATCGATTAGTAGATATTCCGATTTCTAACTGTATCAATTCTGAAATAAAACGAATGTTTGTATTGACGCAGTTCAATTCTGCCTCACTTAATAAACATATCAAAAACACCTACCACTTTAGCTTTTTCAGTTCTGCTTTTGTCGATGTTTTAGCGGCGGAGCAAACGATATCCAACAATACTTGGTTTCAGGGCACTGCCGATGCTGTTAGACAGAGCATGCATCATTTTTTGAGCCATGATTTTGAATATGCACTGATACTATCGGGTGACCAATTGTATCAGATGGATTTTAATAAAATGTTAGATGCACACAGAGAAACAAAGGCCGAAATTACCATTGCGACACTTCCTGTAAAAGAAAAAGAGGCCACCTCCTTCGGTATATTAAAAACCGATGAGGAGAATGTAATTACATCATTTATTGAAAAGCCTGACACAAGTCTTTTGCCAGAATGGACCTCAAATGTCAGCAAAGAAATGAAAAAACAAAAGCGAAACCATTTGGCTTCTATGGGTATTTATATTTTCAACAGGGATTTGTTGATCGAATTGATGAACAATCCAGATACCAATGATTTTGGAAAGGAAATTATACCACAATCAATAGGCAAGCATAAAACCCTTAGCTATCAGTTTGAAGGCTATTGGACTGATATTGGAAACATTGACTCTTTCTTCGAAGCGAATTTGGGTCTTACGGATGATATTCCTCAATTTGATTTATTCAACAATAAAAATCGAATTTATACAAGAGCTAGAATGTTGCCTACGACAAAAATTTCTGGTACCACACTCAATAAAGCCGTGATAGCTGAAGGGTGCATTATCAATGCGGCTAAAATCGAGCATTCAGTGGTTGGTATTCGCGCAAGAATCGGAAATGAGACAACAATCGTAAATGCCTATATTATGGGTTCGGATAGTTATCAAACACTGAATGAAGTTGTTTCAAAATCTAAAATTCCAATAGGCATAGGCGAGCGTTGTTTTATCAAAAATGCCATTATCGACAAGAATTGTCGCATCGGTAACGACGTAAGAATCAATGGTAGTAGTCAGTCAAAAGATGCTGAAACAGACACCTATGTTATAAAAGATGGAATAATAGTAATTAAAAAAGGCGCAATCCTTCCGCACGGTACGGTAATTAACTAAACATTTTGATCATGAACAGTTATCAATTATTAATTGGTGGCTGTTCATTTTTGATTTCGGTTTTATTTAATTTTTCAATATCAAAAGGTTTTCCAAGATAAATTAACTGCCATCCTGCTGTAAATTCTTCCTCTTCTTTATCAATATTGGAAATGATATGCAATTCACCAGTTTCATCCTTCAGTAAAAGTGGAATGATATCCTTTTCCTTTGCGCTTAACTCAATTAAGCTTTCATAGTGATCTTTGCCCTCGATATCAATTTCATGAATTGCTGGATATTTTCTTGTGGTCTCGGTCAATGAAATAAAGTCATCAGTTTGAATAAAGATGCCCTGTTTTGGCTTATGATTTGGGTCATTCAATTCCTCTGCAGTAATTAATCTGAACGCCCCATTTTCACCAAACTCACTACCAAATCTATTAATGGCAAATTTGTTGATATCGCTATTTCCCGTCAATGCAATCAAATAGCCAACGTCATTAAGCTCAATATTATCGCCAAGACTATCTGAATATACATTAGAATTGAAGGCTTCCAGGCCCATTTCTGAAGCCTTTGATATATTGGACTGATTGCTGTCTATGAGTACGACATGCCTACCATTTTCTTCCAAATAATTTCCTATCAACCTGGATGCTTTCGATGCACCAACGATAAGGATTCCATTCGATTTTTTAAGAAACACCCCTACTATTTTTGCAAAAAAGCGAGCTGTTGTAGCATTTAAAAGTACTGTTCCCAAAACAATCATAAACACTAAAGGAGTTATAAACTCAGCGCCTTCCACCCCTTCTTTAGCGAGTTTTAGACCAAATAGGGAGGCGATACCTGCTGCAACAATACCACGAGGACCCACCCAGCCGATGAATAGCCTTTCATTGAGTTTTAAAGAGGAGTTATGCGTGCTCAAAAATACGCCTAATGGGCGCAAAACAAAGACCACTATTGCAAACAATACTGCTGTGTTCCAGTTATATATGAGCAATAAATCTTCCATATTTATATTGGCGGCAAGCAGAATGAATAGTATCGATATCAACAAAACACTTAACGATTCCTTGAAATAAAGTAGTTCTTTTAGATAAGGTGAGTTCGAATTACCTAAAACCATTCCCATTACAACAACGGCTAAAAGTCCCGATTCGTGTGCGAAATTATCCGATAGAACGAAAACCCCCAAAACACTTGCAAGCGCAAAGACGTTCAATAAATAATGGGGGATCAAGCGTTTATTGATGGCTAAATTTAGACCGTGAGCAAACGTAAAACCGAAAGTGGTTCCAAAAAGAACGATTTTTCCAAATTCTATTAATGCTGTCTTTGTAAACTCCCCTCCGCCCTCTACGCTGATAAATTCAAATACCAAAACGGCAACTAAGGCACCAATAGGATCAATAAGAATGCCCTCCCATTTAAGTACGGCAGAAACATCCTGTTTTAAGGGAATATTTCTCAAAATAGGAGTAATTACCGTTGGGCCTGTTACAATAATCAAGGCCGAAAATAAAAAAGATATTTTCCACGGAAGAAAGAAAATAAAGTGAGCAGCAATAGCGCCTCCAAAAAAAGTGACAATTGAGCCAACTGTAATCAGTTTTGTAATGACAGGGCCAACATTTTTTATTTCCTTGATTCGCAAGGTCAGTCCGCCCTCAAATAGTATGACACTGATGGCTAATGATACAAAATAGAACAAACTCTCACCCGGAAACAATCCTTCTTCACCATTCCAAATAGGTTCTATCCATTTCGTCCCATCGTGAGATAAATAGGCTGCTGCAATCGGCCCAACCAATAGGCCAATCAAAATTAAAGGTAAAATGGCTGGAATTTTAAACTTCCAAGCCACCCATTGTGCCAGTATGCCTAAAATGATGATTCCTGCTAGTTCTAACATATGGTAGCTAGTTGTTATTTTTGTCGAAAGATAGTAAAGATTTTATTGAGGGTAAAAGGCATTCTAAATTATTATTTCTGTCAAAAAGTAATTGACTTTATAAAAATTTAAAAAACTTAATCGTTATCATCTTTATTTTCAGACAAACGATAAAGTTGTTTGAGGCTTTTTTTAAGTAATGTAAACCGATAAATACCTATGATAAAAAAAATAGCACTAAAAACCAATGCGGTGATTCCTAAATATTCTAAATCTGGATAATTCTTCAGTTGTAAGACGGTTATGCCACCTAACAACAGATAAAGGGAAGATTTTATATAGGAAAGCAAGGTGCGTTCGTTTGCAAGTCGAGTACGTTCAATGGCGAGATAATCCCTTAAAATCACTTCCTGATCTGGTTTGAAATCACGTCCAAATTTCAACAATTTCATTTTTTTGATTTTCAAAGGAGTTTCAATGATGCGTTTCATAATTTGACAATGAATTGTTTGTATAAATTTAATCCAATTTTTGGACGTTTCAAAAGAATCCTTCAAATTCCAAAATTCAAAGAATGTTAAATTACACCTAATAAATCAAGTGATTTTCTACTTTTCCTTAACGCTTTTATAAATTTGTATGTCATTTTAAAATCAAATCTATCATGCAATTATATCCAATAGAATCAGGAAATTTTAAACTCGATGGTGGCGCTATGTTTGGGGTGGTACCGAAATCTCTTTGGAACCGTACCAATCCTGCGGATGCCAATAACATGATAGATATAGCGGCACGTTGTTTGCTTATAGAAGATGGTAATCGATTGATTTTGATTGACACAGGCATGGGAAACAAGCAAAGTGATAAGTTTTTTGGATACTATTATTTATGGGGAAATGACTCCATTGATAAGTCTTTGAATACCTTTGGGTTTCATCGAGATGACATAACGGATGTGTTCATGACTCACCTGCATTTTGACCATTGCGGTGGAAGTGTTCAATGGAACAAAGACCGAACAGGTTATGAGCCGGGATTTAAAAATGCACATTTTTGGAGCAACAAAGATCACTGGAAATGGGCAACCAATCCTAATAAACGGGAAAAGGCATCCTTCTTGAAGGAAAATATTATACCAATGGAAGAAAGTGGACAATTAAAGTTCACATCATTACCAAACAAGGATTTGTTGAAAAATTCAGAACTTGGTTTTGATATATTCTATGCGAATGGCCATACGGACAAGCAGATGATTCCGTTGATTCAATATAAAAATAAGACCATCGCTTTTATGGCGGATTTACTGCCAACAGCAGGACATTTACCACTTCCTTTTGTGATGGGCTATGACACAAGACCTCTTTTGACACTTGATGAAAAAGAAAAATTCTTGAACATGGCAGCCGATAACAATTTTTACCTGTTCTTAGAACACGATGCCCATAATCAAATCATCACTGTTGAGCAAACTGATAAAGGTGTTCGACTCAAAGATGTATATACAACGAAAGAACTATTCTCTTTATAAATTAATAACTATGAAATTTTATTTAAGACCCCTAATCTTTTCTGCCCTTGCGTTAAGCATATTGTTTAACTGTGGAGGAACTTCATCTGGAGTGCTATCAACACCCGTTGAAAATATTGACAAGATGCCACTTAAGGTATCAGAATTAACAGAAACCCAAAAACACACATGGGGACATTTAGATCTTATTAAAGATACGATTCCGGGAATGAGTGTTGAAAGGGCCTATGACGACATCATCAAAAACAAAAAAGGACAGACTACAATAGTTGCTGTAATTGATTCTGGTATTGATATTGACCATGAAGATTTAGATGATGTTATATGGACAAACACAAAAGAAATTCCAAACAATGGAATAGACGATGACAAGAATGGCTATGTTGACGATATTCATGGCTGGAATTTCCTTGGAGATGCCTATAACGAACAATTAGAATATGTAAGACTTTTGGCAAGTGGAGATAAAACCGACCCTCGATTTGCTGAAGCCCAAAACCTATATAACGCGGAGGTTCAAAAATATACCAGTTATAAAACTCAATACGAACAAATAAAACAACAGGTATCTGTAGCTGATGAAGCAATCTCTAAATACTTGAAAAAGAAAGCTTACACCAAAGAAGATGTAAGCTCTATAAAAACAACTGATCCAACGCTTCTTCAATCAGTTTCAATTATTAAATATGTCTATAGTTTAGATATGGAAACGGCTGCTCAATTTCTAAAAGAAATTAATGATGATTTAGTAGATATTAATGACCGATTGAATTACCATCTAAATAAGGACTTTAACGGTCGTAAAACAGGAGACAATCCAGATGTTTTAAACAATAAGCCCGGTTATGGCAATGGAAATGTCAAACCAAGTGTGGCTTCTGAAAGTCATGGCACGCATGTGGCAGGAATCATCGCGGCCGAACGCAATAATGGCAAAGGTGTAAATGGCGTGGCAAATAATGTGAAGATCATGGCGATTAGAGCCGTGCCAAATGGTGATGAGTATGATAAAGATATTGCACTTGCCATTCGTTATGCCGTAGATAATGGTGCGAAGGTCATCAACGGTAGTTTCGGAAAATCATTTTCACCTCATAGCGAATGGGTAAGAGACGCTATCAAATATGCTTCTGACAAAGATGTTGTATTTGTGCATGCTGCGGGCAATGATGGCGAAGATTTAGATTCTAAATTTGTTTTCCCTAATGACCAAGTGAACAATGGAACGGAAGTTTCAAGCTCTTTTATCACGGTTGGGTCTTTAGACTTTGATTATGGGCCTAAAATGGTTTCAAGTTTCTCAAATTTTGGTAAAATTAATGTCGATGTATTTGCTCCTGGAGGAGATATCTATTCCACGGTTCCAAATAACGAATACGAAATAATTGGCGGAACTTCGATGGCCTCACCTGCTGTTGCGGGAATTGCCGCATTGATACGCTCACAATATCCAAACTTAAGCGCCTCTCAAGTAAAAGACATTATTATCAATTCAGGATTGCCTTTGACGACAAAAGTTATTGTTGCAGGTGATGCCAACAATATAAAATCCTTCACAACTTTATCAAAATCTGGTAAGATTGCAAATACCTATAATGCTTTGATCATGGCTGGTCAACTAGCCAAAAATCAATAAAAAATAACCCCAAACGAACCTCTTTAAAATAAAATCGAGGTTTTTCATGACTAAAATTTATGAAGTTTACTCTTAATTCAATTATACTATTTTATCTTTTAACATCTATCATTACTGTGTGTTCAGCCCAAACTGCCAATGACAGTAGCATTCCAAATTATTGGCAACAACATGTTGATTATACCATGGATATTGATATGAATGTTGAAAATTATCGCTATTCAGGAACACAAAAATTGGTGTATACTAACAATTCACCCGACGTTTTAAGTCGTGTATTTTATCATCTGTATCCTAATGCCTTTCAACCTGGAAGTGAAATGGATGTACGAGCTCAAAATATACCTGATCCTGACTTTAGAATGGCTCCCAATATCGGCACTAAACAAAATCCTGTTTACGAGAGTCGAATTGCCAAATTGAAACCAAATGAAATCGGTTATATCAAAGTCAATTCATTAACACAAGATGGTAAAAAACTAACCTATGAAGTCGTAGGAACTATTCTGGTGGTCACCTTAAATGAGCTGATTCAACCAGGTTCTAGCACAACCTTCGATATGCAATTTGACGCCCAAGTGCCTGTTCAAATCCGCCGTTCAGGCAGAGACAATGTTGAAGGCGTGGCATTATCAATGGCCCAGTGGTACCCAAAAATGGCTGAATATGACACTGAAGGGTGGCATGCAGATCCTTATATCGCTAGAGAATTTTATGGGGTTTGGGGCGATTTTGATGTGAGAATAACCATTGATAAAAATTACACTATTGGAGGTACTGGATATCTACAAAACCCAAACGAAATTGGCCATGGTTATGAAACACAACCCGTCAAAAAACAGCAGGGAAAAACATTAACTTGGCACTTCAAAGCGCCAAATGTGCACGATTTTACTTGGGCTGCTGATCCTGATTATAAACATGATAAACTTCA
>JAGXIE010000001.1 GCA_024635765.1 Flavobacteriaceae bacterium
ATAATTGAATTCCAAATAGCCCAAAGGCTCAACATAGTGAAGGTTTTCAAAACTTAAATCTAAATCCTGCAATAATTTTTTGGTTCTCGGATGTACTGGAAAAATGATGGGATATTCTTTTCCAAGGTTGACAATTTGAGAAATTAATGCTTTTAATTGTTGTTCCTCATCTACATTACTCGGCCGATGGAGAGTCATGACCATATATTGCTTTTCTTTTAAACCTAATCTATCCCAAAGTTTTGGTTGTTTCAATCGGAGTTCATTTTTTCTCAATGTATCGATCATCACATTACCCACAAAATAAATCTGCTCATCTACAAATCCAAGATTCTTAAGATTTGAATTGGCATAGGTTGAGGTCGTAAAAAAATAATCCGTCAAACTATCGGTGACCATTCGGTTGATTTCTTCGGGCATTCTTAAATCTCCAGAACGAATCCCTGCTTCAACGTGTGCAACTTTTACGCCTTCCTTTTTGGCCACAATAGTGCAAGCCATTGTTGAGGTGACATCACCAACAACCATTACTAGGTTGGTAGGATTTTGTCTTAAATCTTTTTCAAAACCTATCATTATAGCTGCCGTCTGCTCTGCCTGTGTACCACTTTTTACCTCTAAATTAACATCCGGGAACGGAATGTTTAATTCTTCAAAAAATGTATCACTTAAATTTTTATCATAATGTTGACCAGTATGTACCAATCGAAAATTAATATCAAATCCTTGTTGTTTTTTGTGTTTAATAGCGGCAATTATAGGCGCTATCTTCATAAAGTTTGGTCGTGCTCCCGCAACAATCGTAATAATCATGTGTTATGGTTTAATAAAGATGAAAATTGTTTCAATTTACCGCTCTTTGAGCGTTGCAATTGGTTTTGACGCTCGAAAACAATGGCCAACCCCTTTTCGAGATAGTGTTCCATTTCTTTGGTTATAATTTTAATTTTAGACTCCGTAAGATCGTTATGACTTACATAGATGATTTTAAATGTGTCTTTCTTGTGCTGTTCGATAATAAATTCTTTCACATTACCATCATCTTCAACAATACTTTTGGTGATGTAATAGAACGTTAACCCAGCAGCTTTTTTTCCGCTTGGCAAGATAGCAATATCGTTTGTTCTCCCAATCAATTTTTTGAGAAGTGGCTTTTTAGCGGTACTTTGTTTTGAAAGAATACCAATGTCACCAATATCATATCTAATAAAAGGATGAGCTTTGTTATATAGTGATGTGATAACGACTCTTCCTTCCTCACCATAAGGAAGTACCTTATTTGCGCTGTCTAAAATTTCGACAAACAGGGTCTCACTATTTATCTGCCATTCATCATTCGGGTTTTGGAAAGCAATAAGATCCAATTCTGAAGCCCCATATTCGTTCACCACAGGAATGCCAAATTGTGTTTCCATCAAAAGCTTATCTTGCTCAAACAACATTTCGGAAGTAACCATACAGGCCTTTAAAGTTGGACAAATTGAAGTTAAAACGATATCTTTTCTGCTTAAAAATTTAGCAAATTGAACAATCGCGCTCGTATAGCCATTAAGATAATCAAAAGGCTTTGTTTTGAATATTTCCATGTGATTCTCAAAGGCGGCATCACTCATGTCAAAAACTGAAAATCTATAACGGTTACTTAACCAGTCTTTAAAACGTTCTTTATAGTATCCTTTTATATCTAATGGAATTCCATAAAAACGGGCTTGTTTTGAAGTATTAAAATCTAAATCGAACCAACCGAAACGGTTCTGAATTACCGCCCATGTTAAAGCGTGGCAATGTTTATCCTTTGCAAATATAAATGGGTCGCCAGCTGAACCAGAAGTTTTATTGACATATACATTCTTATTTGTAAACCCTTCAGAAAGACGCTTATTGAGCGGTTTTTGAAAATCTCGCTTGGTCATCACAGGAATATTTTCCCATTTATTTGTATTACAATTTTCTACAAAAGATTTGTAATAGTCGTTATGTTTCAAATGATAAGAAATAATTTCTTTCTGTTTCTGTTCCACATAGGACTCAAACTCTTTGTCATTTTTATTTTGAATTTCTTGTAAGACTAATTTGGCCTTCTTAATTGGAAAGCCATTGAGTTGCAATGAAAGGTCAAATAATTTCAATGGAAACAGGAAATATCTTTGTTGGCGTAAAGTAAAGAAATTTATTAAACTCTATTAACACTTAAGCTTGGAACATTTCGATTTATAATAAAAAAAGATTCGTGTATTCCTACCATAAACTTTATTTTTGCACCAAACCACACAACTATGAATATCCTAATTTTAGGTTCAGGCGGACGTGAGCATACCTTTGCCTGGAAAATTGATCAAAGCCCGTTATGTAAAAATATTTTTGTCGCTCCAGGGAATTCTGGCACAGCACAAATCGCAGAAAATGTTGCTGTAAGTGTCACAGATTTTGAAGCAATTAAAGCGCTGGTACTTTCAAAAGCAATTGACATGGTTGTTGTTGGTCCCGAAGATCCTTTAGTGGAAGGCATCCATGATTTCTTTTTGAATGATGATGCTCTGAAAAATGTTTCAGTTATAGGACCCCAAAAAGCAGCGGCACAGTTAGAAGGAAGTAAAGAATTTGCTAAAGAGTTTCTGTTTCGACATAATATTCCGACTGCAGCATATCAAAGCTTTGAGGCAAAAGATGTAGAAGAAGGATATATATTTTTAGACACATTAAAACCGCCTTATGTCTTAAAGGCAGATGGACTTGCCGCAGGGAAAGGCGTTGTCATCTTGAACGATTTAAAGGAAGCCAAGGCCGAATTAAAGCGGATGCTAGTTGATGCAAAATTCGGAAAAGCAAGCAGTAAAGTGGTCATTGAAGAATTTCTGGATGGTATTGAGTTAAGTTGTTTTGTTTTGACTGACGGGAAACACTATAAAATACTTCCAACCGCAAAAGATTACAAACGTATTGGTGAAGGCGATACTGGTCTAAATACAGGTGGTATGGGCGCGATTTCTCCAGTACCTTTTGCTGATGAAGTTTTCATGAAAAAAATAGAAGAACAGATTGTCAAACCAACCATATTGGGATTGCAGAAGGACAATCTTCCCTATAAAGGATTTGTTTTTATTGGTTTAATAAAAGTGGGTGATGAGCCAAAAGTTATCGAGTATAACGTGAGAATGGGCGATCCAGAAACAGAAGTGGTCTTGCCAAGACTTAAGAATGATTTGCTAGAATTATTTCAGTCTATAGCGAATCAAACTTTGAATGAGCAAGACATCATCATCGATGAGCGTGCTGCTACCACTGTCGTATTAGTATCTGGTGGTTATCCTGAAGATTATAAAAAAGGAAAAGAAATCATTGGACTTGAAAAAATAGATGAATCCATTGCGTTTCATGCGGGAGCTGAATTAAAAGATGGAAAAATTGTCACATCCGGAGGGCGCGTTATGGCAATTACTTCCTATGGAAAAACCTATCAAGAAGCCATAAAAAAATCTTATCAAAATATTGAAAAATTACATTTTGATAAGATGAACTACCGTAAGGATATTGGGTTTGATTTATAGGTATGAGTGAGACGTAACACTTTTGTCTTCTTCATTATTATCATTAAAGCCTTTAAGTTGAAGCATCCAGTAAACGAAGGCAACAATTCCGATGACCATAAAAATCCAAGATATAAAGTTTGCTGCCCACCAGTTTTCTAGTTGCATTTCTCGCAACGCATCAAATGGCAAAAACAAAAAATTCACAAATAAATCTTCAATACCGTAAAAAAAGTCTTTCATCGCAATAAATATTATATTTACATCACAAAATTACATTTTATTTCTGATTCTATATAATTAGTCGACTAAATTCATTAATCAAATTAAATGATTACAAATTTTTTCAAACAAGCTAAACCCATTCACTTTGTTTTGATTAGCACGTTTTTGTTGATGGTATTTATTGCTTCAAAAATTTATGTCCTTAACGAGCCTGTAACGGTAAAATTAGTTGCCAAGCAAGCATTTTATTTCGCAATAGTCTTAGCCTCCCTTTTTATCCTCGATTTTTTTGCCAGTAGAAACAGCCTAACCAAAAAAAACAGTTACAAGCTTTTGATGTTTGGGTTGTTTATGGCAATGTTGCCAGAGACATTGTTGAATTCAAGAACATTAATGGCTAATTTTTTCATTTTATTGGCCTTGCGTAGAATTATTAGTTTGCGAACCCAAAAGGATGTTAAAAAAAAGTTGTTCGATGCTGCGTTTTGGATCAGCATCGCAACATTGCTCTACTTCTGGGCGGCTTTATTCTTTATACTTGTTTTTGCAGCTTTGATCTTATATTCAATCATTAACATAAAAAATTGGATAGTGCCTTTAACTGGTGTGTTGGCTGTAGTAATTATTTGGGTATCGGTAATGTTATTGATGACTAATGATTTTACAGATTATTTTGATGAACTTTTCGTTTATAATTTTGATTTTACGGGACTCAATTCGGCCAGAATCATGATTTCTGCAACGATCCTAATTTCATATGGAACTTGGGGTTCTTTTTACTTTATAAAACATCTTAAAGACAAATCAAAAAGTCTTCGTCCGTCATTCACATTAATAATTATTTCATCAATTCTTTCATTGCTGATTATCCTAATTTCACCATATAAGGATGGCAGTGAATTTATCTTTCTATTCGCTCCGTTATCAATAATTATGACCAATTATCTTGAAGTCACGAAAGAAAAATGGTTTCAGGAAGTGCTTGTTTGGGTATTGATATTAATTCCGGCGGTATTCTTAATTTTGTAGCTTCTCACCAAATGCTAAATCTCCTGCATCTCCAAGTCCTGGAACGATATAGCCTTTTTCATTTAAGACTTTATCAATGGTTGCAATCCACAAGTGTGTATTTGAATCAAAGTGCTTTTTAACGTGATCTACACCAGGTTGTGCGCCTATAACACTAACCAAATGTATTTCTCTAGGAGTCCCGAAAGGTTTTAAGGCTTCAAAGGTAGCAACCATAGATTGGCCAGTTGCCAACATCGGGTCTGCTAATATCAGAGTCTTTCCCTCGAGACTTGGGCACGCTAAATACTCTACGATTATTTCAAAACTTTCAGGACTTTTTTGATGTTGTCGATACGCAGAAATGAAGGCATTTTCGGCATCATCAAAATAATTGAGTAACCCATGGTGAAGAGGAACCCCAGCCCGTAAAATGGAGCAAAGCACTATTTCGTTTTTTGGCAAATTGATATCACATGTCCCTAACGGAGTTGTGATTTCAGAAGATTTAAAATTCAATTTTTTACTCAGTTCATAACCCAAAACCTCACCGATTCGCTCAATATTTCTTCTAAAACGCATTCGGTCTTTTTGAATATTGACATCGCGCATTTCTGAAATAAAGGTGTTCAAAATAGAATTTTCTTCAGAAAGATTGTGAATTTCCATGGTATACTTGTTGAGGTTTTGAATGGTAAAGTTAATTAATTTAGGCTTATATTTACGGTTGCAATAGTACTTTAAAATAAATTAAACCGTGAGTCTACAGAACCAAAAAGGTCATTATTAATATTAAAATTTTGTAGGTTTGCAGTCTTAAATGCCATAGTATGTTTTCCGAAAAAGCCAACAACATTTTCCAAGATGTTATAAAAACCTATCATATCTTAAATACGGTTGAACAACCGTTTACGAATATTTATAATGAAAAGACAAATCTGTTGGAGCATTTATTGTATCGCAAGTGCTGGATAGATACTGTACAATGGCATTATGAAGACATTATACGTGATCCAAACATAGACCCTGTTGCTGCGCTTAAATTAAAACGTCTAATAGACGCCTCCAATCAAGATCGAACAGATATGGTGGAATATATCGACAGCTATTTCCTCCAAAAATATAGCGATGTTCAACCAAAACCGAATGCCACCATCAATACTGAAAGCCCTGCCTGGGGAGTTGACAGATTATCTATACTGGCATTGAAAGTTTACCACATGGAAGAGGAAGCTCATCGTCAAGACGCTTCGGAATCGCATAGGTTATCATGTCAAAAAAAGTTGGATATTCTTCTTGAACAACGTGTTGATCTCTCAACAGCCATCGATACACTACTTAAGGATATTGAAAATGGAGATAAGTACATGAAAGTATATAAGCAAATGAAAATGTACAACGATGACGAATTGAACCCTGTGTTGCGAGGTCAAAAATAAGTGATTAATCGTATTGTCATTCCGGGCTTGTCAAGGAACGTTCTAAATATTCAATTAACACGCTGTGCCAAAACAACTAAAACATATCCTCGTCATACGACTTTCAGCCATGGGAGACGTAGCCATGACAGTTCCTGTTTTAAGAGCCTTTACAGAACAATATCCGGATATTAAGCTTACGGTTTTAACAAGAGATTTTTTCAAACCATTTTTCAGGGATTTGAATAATGTCAAGGTTATTTCGGCAGAGGTGGAAGGAAAGCACAAAGGCATTTTTGGACTTTATAAGCTTTCTAAAGAATTAAAGCATCTTAAAATTGATGCTGTTGCAGATCTTCATGATGTGCTGCGAACTAAAATTCTGAAATTTTTGCTATCTGGAATTGATTTTGTACAAATTGACAAAGGAAGAACAGAAAAAAAAGAACTCATTTCCGGTAAAAATTTCACTCAACTGAAAACAACTTTTCAACGATACGCTGATGTTTTCAAGGAATTAGGTTTTCCAATAAATGTATCAAATCACACACTTCCCAAAAGAAAAGAACTCAATGCAAAAACTTTAGCGATTGTTCATGAAAACAAGGCCTTCAAATGGATCGGAATTGCGCCGTTTGCAGCTCATGAAGGCAAAATGTATCCATTGGAAATGATGGAAGAGGTGATTGCGGAGCTTTCAAAAGAAAACAAAATAATCCTTTTTGGAGGAGGGGAGTCTGAAATACAAAAACTGAACCTTTTGGAATCCAAATTCGAAAATGTAATAAATATTGCAGGGATGTTATCGTTGGATGAAGAATTAGACCTTATTTCGAATCTCGACGTGATGCTCTCCATGGATTCTGGAAATGGTCATCTCGCTGCTATGTTGGGTATTAAAGTTGTGACACTTTGGGGAGTGACACATCCTTTTGCTGGTTTTCGGCCATTCAATCAGCCTGAAGCGTATTCATTATTGGCAAATAGAAACATTTATCCTCTGATTCCAACATCAGTTTATGGCAATAAATTTCCTGAAAGTTATGCAGATTGTATGAAATCAATTTATGCAGATGAGGTCATCAAGAAAACAAAATCAATTCTTTAGGTAAATTTCAGTCTAACTTCTAATAGCGCAGCGGTCTAAATAGCTCACCTCCGATTTAGATATCATCATAATCCACACGAATCGTCGGCGTTGTTGGATGTGCTTGGCAGGTTAAAATCAAGCCTTCTTCTAGTTCGTCATCCGTAAGAATATTGTTTTGTCGCATTTTTACTTCACCTTCTGTCAAACGAGCCAAACAACTACTACAAATACCTCCTTGACAAGAATAAGGAGCGTCGAGATTCTCTTCCAAAGCAGATTCTAAAATCGACTTTTTTTGATCCATTACAAAAGTACTTTCCTCATCATCTAGTATAATGGTTACTGTTGTTTTGCCATCAATTAAATTTTCATCTATTGGTTTTGCTGGAGTTTTGACCGTAAAAAGCTCAAATAAAATTTGAGA
>JAGXIE010000031.1 GCA_024635765.1 Flavobacteriaceae bacterium
GTCGAATTCTTCCAAGGTAAAAAGCAGTATCTCATGGAAAATTTCTACAGAGATATGCGCAAAAAATATGATGTTTTAATGGTTGATGACCAGCCCGAAGGTGGCAAATGGAATTATGACAAAAGCAATCGAAATAAATGGAAAGACGGATTTCGGATTCCTTCTCATAAATATTTCAAAAATGATGTAGTATCAGTCGTATCAGATATTGAAAAAGCAGGTGTCAAAACAATGGGTCAATTCGAGACGAAAACGTTTCCGTATCCCTTAACACGAGAACAAGCTCTTGTACAACTCAAGTATTTCTGTGAAGAATTATTGATTCATTTTGGGGATTACCAAGATGCCATGCATACTGATGAAACATATTTATTTCATTCCCGATTGTCGTTTGCAATGAACCTAAAATTGGTTTCTCCCCAAGACGTCGTCACCACAGTGGTTAATTATTATCATAAACATCAAAAAGAAATCGAAATTTCACAGGTGGAAGGATTCGTAAGACAAATTATCGGTTGGCGAGAATATATGCGAGGTATGTATTGGGCAAGAATGCCAAAGCTCAAATCTGAAAATTCTCTGGATAACAAAAATAAACTTCCTGATTTTTTCTGGACAGGTAACACAAAAATGAATTGTTTGAGTCATGCCATTACCAATTCACTCGACAATGGGTATGCACATCACATTCAACGCTTAATGATCACCGGAAATTATGCATTGCTAACTCAAACCAATCCAGATGACGTTGACGCTTGGTATCTCGGAATTTATGTCGATGCGGTCGAATGGGTACAACTTCCAAATACACGAGGTATGAGCCAATTTGCCGATGGTGGAAAAATCGCTACCAAACCTTATGTTTCATCAGGTTCATACATACACAAAATGAGCAATTATTGCGACGCTTGCCATTACAACCAGAATAAGAAAACAGAGAAGGATGCATGTCCTTTCAACAGTCTATATTGGAATTTTTTAGATGATAAAAGAGAATTTTTAAAAGATAACTTTAGAATGAAAATGATGTACAGTGTTTTAGACAAAATGAGACCCGAAAACTTACATGCCATGAAAAAGAGAGCCCAACATATTATAGAACATCAAGATGCCTACTGAAAAAAAACATATTAATATCGTTTGGTTCAAACGTGATTTACGCTTGCAAGAGAATGAAGCTGTTTTCAATGCACTCAAATCTGATGAACCTGTTCTATTACTTTATGTTTTTGAGCAACTATTGATAGATGATAATCATTACAGTCAGCGGCATTGGGATTTTATCAAACAATCTTTGGTGGATTTAAATGAGCAATTAGAGCCTTACAATTCAAAAGTTCTGGTTGTGCATTCGGATATTATCGCTGCCGTTAACCAATTGTTGAATAAGTATCACATTACAGACCTCTATTCGCATCAAGAAACTGGAATTTTGGTATCGTATGAGCGTGATAAGTCCTTCACTCGTTTTTGTAAGAACAATCTGATTGATTGGCATGAAAGCATCAATAATGGTGTGCAACGGGGACTCAAAAATCGAGACCAATGGATAGAAAAGTGCAATGCATATTTTGAAATTGAGCCGTTACCCTTCAATCCTAAAAAAGGACAATTGTTAAGTATTGAGGAAGTTGACCAGTTAGCAACAGTGTTCACAATTCCAAGTTTAAAAACTGATTTAGATACACCTTTTCAAAAAGGAGGTCGTACAACGGGCTTAAAATATCTAGATTCATTTTTGGAAAAGCGATATGAAAACTATATGTTCCATATTTCAAAACCAGAATTGGCCAGAACAGGCTGCAGCCGTATTTCACCTTATATAGCTTGGGGAAATCTATCCATTCGCGAAGTGTACCATCGCGCATATCATCTTAAAAAAACGACTGCAAACAAAAAACCGCTCGAAGCTTTTATGTCTCGTCTTCGCTGGCAAAGCCATTTTATTCAAAAATTTGAAATGGAACACACCATGGAAGAAGCAAGCATCAATAAGGGCTTTCAAAAATTGAAAAAAGAGATTTCTATTCAGTATCAAGACGCATGGAAAAATGGCCAAACAGGATTTCCACTCATTGATGCTTGCATGCGTTGCCTTAACGAAACTGGCTATTTAAATTTCAGAATGCGTGCATTAGTCGTTTCATTTTTCACACATAACCTATGGCAGCCTTGGCAAGAGGCTACCACTCACCTATCCCAAATGTTTCTTGATTTTGAGCCTGGAATTCACTTTCCACAATTACAGATGCAAGCTGGAGAGACTGGAACCAACACGCTTCGTATTTACAATCCTATCAAAAATAGTTACGAGCATGACCCAAAAGGAACATTTATCAAGAAATGGGTTCCAGAAGTGCAGGATTTGGAATTGCGATTTGTTCATGAACCTTATTTGATGACAGAAATGGAACAAGGTTTCAACGATTTTAAATTAGGTGTCGACTATCCTTTTCCAATAGTGGATATAGACGAAACACGCAGAAAAGCCAGTGATACTCTTTGGAATCTTCGCAAAAATAAAGTGGTAAAGAGAGAATCAGAACGAATTTTAAAAAAACATTCATTACCAAATAGAAAGTTCTCATAACATCTTCATAGTTCACATAATAGACCTAACAATCATCAAGAATGTTAATTTTTGTTTAATGTTATGTATAATTCGTTAAACAACTAAATAATTTGACTATATTTATCCTATGATATTGGATACCACCTATACGAACAAAGAGCACATCGAACTGATAAATGATTTGGTTGGAAAACCTTATAGTTTGATGAAGTCAATTAAAATGAAAGGTGTTGGATCTAAACGGATGATTATTGAAGATGTCAGTCCAAACATGAACCAATATCTCAATACGGTTGACGATGTAAATTATGCCAATCTCGAATTAAGACCAATAGGAGTACTTATCAGAATTAACAAAGGTTTGAAAAACTTCACTTGGGTTATTCCTTACTACCAACTTGTTATTTACAAAACCAATGGTAGCAGTATTCATGCTCAAGGTCGTTATATTCATTTTCGAAATAATACCACTTTCAAGGAAAACAAGGCTTTTTTTGATAAGCTGCTGAATGAAAAAGTAAAATATGAATCTAAATACAACGTTCTGCCGTGATATTGACTGAACAACATATGGACCGTATCATCGAAATGGCTTGGGAAGACCGAACACCATTTGAGGCTATAACCTATCAATTTGAATTAAAAGAACAAGAGGTTATTGAATTAATGCGTCGCGAAATGAAACCAAGTAGTTTCCGACTATGGAGAAAGCGAGTGCAAGGTCGTGCTACAAAGCATCAAAAATTACGAACATTTAACAAAGGTCGTTTTAAATGTTCGAGACAAAACAAATTACCAACAACTCAATATCTAAACGATAATGTTGCTTTGCTTTAGGAGATGAGTTCCCGAAGACAGCACATAAAAAAGACACTATGAATACCGAAACTTTAAGAGAAAAAAAGAAAAAAAATAGTCACCAATTGAATGGGTTCACCCTTGAAGATATTGGAGATGACCATTTGTACACAGGGTTGGAAACTCCAATGAAAAAGGATGCATTCAAACTTTCGGATAGAGAAAAAAAACAACGTATCGCTTTACTTTTTGAAGAAATAATGGATGTGATGGGTTTGGATTTAACAGACGATTCACTTAAAGGAACACCCGAACGTGTAGCGAAAATGTATATAGATGAAATCTATTCTGGATTGAATCCTGCGAATAAACCGAAAATCGCATTATTTGATAACAAGTATCAATACAATCAGATGTTGGTCGAGAAGAATATTACTTTCTATTCTAACTGCGAACATCATTTTGTACCAATTATAGGAAAAGCACATGTGGCTTATATTTCATCTGGAAAAGTGATTGGTTTGTCTAAACTGAATAGAATCGTACAATATTATGCTAAGCGCCCACAAGTTCAGGAACGTTTGACAAATCAAATTGCTGAAGACCTAAAACATATTTTAGGAACAGAAGATGTTGCTGTGATTATTGATGCAAAGCACCTTTGTGTATCCTCTCGTGGGATCAAGGATGAATCATCTGCAACAGTAACGTCTTATTATGGTGGACAATTCAGTTCATCACTAAAAATAGCCGAATTACAAAACTATCTAAAAGATTAAAATTATGGATATAATTAACGAAGCACTCGAATTTGAACAAACAAAATTAAAGTCGCTATCGACTAGTGACCGTATAGAAATTTCAAGAAAAGCGAAAGACTTAATTTTAGCTCTAAACGAAATTTACAAACGCAAAAAAGACGAACAAATCATGGATATCATGAAACGTCTCACTGCTATAAAACGCAAAGTCGAAAAACGACTGAAAGGCAAACCATTAGTTGCCAATATATAATTTAAGCACTATGAAAACCATAATCATTGTTGGTGGTAGTAAAGGAATAGGTAAAGCCATTTCCCAAAAACTATTGCCAAACCATCAAATTATAAATATAAGCCGCACAGCTCCAGACTTTTCGCATGAAAACCTCACACATCATACGTGTGATGTTCTACAGGATGAATTACCAACTATTGAAAAAGCCGATGGATTGGTTTATTGCCCCGGAAGTATCAATCTCAAACCAATTTCACGTTTGAGTTTGGATGATTTTAGAGATGATTTTGAAATCAATGTGTTAGGAGCCGTCAAGTCCATTCAAAAGTATTTGGATATCCTAAAGAAAGGTGATAAACCAGCTATTGTTTTGTTTAGTACCGTTGCAGCAAAACTTGGAATGCCATTTCACGCTAGTGTGGCAACATCAAAAGCCGGAGTTGAAGGCCTCGTTAAGTCGTTAGGTGCAGAATTAGCAACAACACTAAGAATCAATGCTATTGCTCCAACCGTTACGGATACCGATTTAGCATCAAAATTATTGCGTAACGAGAAAATGATCGAAAACATCACCGAACGGCATCCCCTTAAAAAGTATTTAAAACCCGATGAAGTTGCTGATATGGCAGAATTCTTACTGTCCGAAAAAGCATTATCCATTTCTGGACAAATCTTTGAACTGGATTGTGGGATTGTAACTTTTAAAATCTAAAGATGAATCCTTTCAAAATTTTCTTCGCCACCTTAACAATATCGAAAGCAAAACAAACCATGAATTTAAAAAACTTCTACGACATCAAAATTAACAGTTTACAGGGAGAGCCTATTGAATTTGAAGACTTTAAAGGAAAACATATTTTAATTGTCAATGTAGCGTCAAAATGTGGATTTACACCTCAATACAAAGCATTACAAGAGCTGCACGAAACTTACAAGGACAAACTCCAAGTCATTGGTGTACCGTGTAATCAATTTGGAGGTCAAGAACCAGGCACTGCAAAAGAGATTGAATCTTTTTGTGAAGTGAACTACGGTGTTAACTTTTTAATTACTGATAAGTTAGATGTAAAAGGAAAACAGCAACATCCACTTTACGAATGGTTGACCAACAAGGAGCAAAATGGCGTTTCGAATTCAACCGTAAAATGGAATTTTCAAAAATATGTTATCAATGGCAAAGGGGAATTGATTGACTATTACTTTTCCACAACCAATCCGATGAGTAAAAAAATAATTAAGCACTTAAAATAAAACTATGTTTGGACTATTTAAAAAAAAATCAGAAGTCGATAAACTTCAAGACAAATATAATTCACTTATGAAAGAATGGCATACACTTTCAAGCAGCAACAGAGCTGAAAGTGATAAAAAATATGCGGAAGCACAAGAAGTTATAGATAAAATAGAGACATTGCAAAAACAATAGTTTCTTATTTTATGAAGTTTCTCAAACCTTTTTTTGTATTTCTTATTATCAACTTTGGCGCA
>JAGXIE010000032.1 GCA_024635765.1 Flavobacteriaceae bacterium
AATTAGTCCCTACCTTTCAAAATACTTTAAAATTGATGCGAGGCATTTTAATGCTCACTAAAAAAATATTCATGCTATAATCCTTTGGGTATAGCATGAATTAATTTTTTAGTGTATTCTCTTTGTGGATTATCATAAATGTTATCGGCATCTGCCATCTCCTCAATCTGACCTTTATTCATGACTACCAACTGATCGGACATATATTTGACGACAGCCAAATCATGGGAAATAAAAATATAGGTAAAACCAAAATTTTCTTTTAAATCATTCAGCAAATTCAAGACTTGTGCTTGGACTGATATGTCCAGCGCAGAAACCGATTCGTCACAAACAATTAATTTAGGTCGCAACGAAATCGCTCTAGCAATTCCTATACGTTGACGCTGCCCCCCGGAAAACTCATGAGGATATCTACTGAAATAGCTTTCATCCAGACCCACTTTTTGAAGTAACTCTAAAACAATTTCCTTGCGTTCACTATCTGAATTTCCTATTCTATGTACTTTCATTGGCTCCATGATGGCTTTGCCAATCGGAATTCTTGGATTCAACGATGCATAAGGGTCTTGAAAGATGATTTGAATCTCCTTTCTTAATGTTCGAATGGATGACGAAGACAATTTTGTGATGTCTGTTCCACGGTATAAGATTTGTCCTGCTGTCGCTTTCTCAAGTTGTAGAATGGCATTCGCCAAAGTAGATTTACCACAACCAGATTCACCCACAAGTCCTAATGTTTCTCCTTCATATAATTTGAAACTCACTCCGTCAACCGCCTTGAAGGTGTCAGATTTTGAGAACCATCCTGATTTGGTAAGATATTCTTTTTCGACATCAATGACTTCTAGCAATGGTGTTTTTGAATATAATTTGGCATGAGCGGTTCGCCTTTGTTCATCCGTTACTTTTTCAGCTCTTGGTGAACCCTCCATAAAATCTTTAATGGTAGGTAGTCGTTTTAAACGATATTCCAAAGATGGTTTTGAACTTAATAAGGCTTTAGTGTAGGTATGTTGAGGTCGATGAAATATGTCAGAAACCAGTCCTTGTTCCACAATATCACCTTTGTACATAACCATCACTCGATCTGCGATTTCAGAGACCAAAGACAAATCATGCGAAATGAAAATAATACTCATGTCTTCTTCTGCCTGAAGCTGTTTTAAGAGTAGAATAATTTCCTTTTGAACAGTGACATCCAGAGCAGTTGTCGGTTCATCTGCAATTAAAATTTTTGGTTTGCACGCAATTGCCATTGCAATCATAACCCGTTGCTTCTGCCCACCTGAAATTTCATGTGGATATGCTTTATAAACGCGCTCTGGTAATGGTAATTTGACCTTCTCAAAAAGAGAAATCGTCTCCTCTTTTGCCTCTCTTTTCGAAAGTTTTGTATGTTGTAATAAAATTTCTTCAACTTGTTGGCCACATCGCATCGATGGATTCAAAGAACTCATCGGTTCTTGAAAAATCATAGAAATGTCATTACCACGAATTTTTTGAAATGCTTTGGAATCTGTTTGTAACAAATCTGTACCCGCGAATAAAATGCTACCATTGGTAATTTTAGAGATGCGTTTTGGCAACAAACCAAGAATTGCAAGGGTAGAAACTGATTTTCCTGATCCCGATTCCCCAACGATTCCTAATATTTCATTTTTATGAAGTTCAAAACTAATGGAATGTATAATCTCCTTTTCAATCTGATCGGACAGAAAAGAAATAGATAAATCAGAAACTAAAAGTAATTTTTCGTTGTCCATAATTAAAGGTAAAAGTAGTCATTTTCGAGAACAGACACGAAACAGAAACTATAGATGATAGTAATTCACTAAAATTCAAAATCTAAAAACAATACTGTTGCATTTTTGAAAAAGGAATCACAAGTAAGTATGCCGTCAAAACAAAAAAAAGTTTCCAAAAATCAGAGCTTCATCCTTTGGGATAGGAATCTAAAACAGTCTATTAATTAAAAATCAAATAATAAAAAGTAAACAGACATTATTCGCGATGCTCTTATTTCCGAAATATCCTCAAGAAGACAAACAAGAAGAATGCAAAAAACAGCCAGTCATTAATTCCGTAGACCGAGTAAAACAATCCTGCCATAAGATCTTTTTCATATACGTCTGATACGTTATTATTTAAAATCCATTTAGTCCAAGTAAAGCCATATGCAAATTTTTCAATTACAAAGACTCCAACAAGCCACTTGACGTTGACATAATTTTTCGCGACCGAGAGGTACGCTAATCCCCAAAGTACAATCATTACTAATCCAAAATTGGACATTACCGCTGAATCAAATTCGGGAATCGTCGAATTGGTAAAGAATCTTGAAAAGATCAAGACGGATAGATTCATTAATCCTGCAATTATGAAGCCTTTAGAAATCGTATTATTATTAATTGTCATAGGAAGTTTTATTGTTTTCACTCGCTAGCCACTAAAAGCATGTTGATCAAAAGCTTAATGTGCATGAGCAGTTTACAACGACTATTAAATATTTAAACATGTTTAATTTCACTGTCATCTAAAATCGAATCACCTCGCAGGCGTAAGAAGATTTGAGCTACGGCGATAGTATCTTTTTCGCAATAGATCACGATGCGATCTATATCATTTTCCTCATAAAAAACACGACAGACTTCACTACCATCAATATCATCTTTAGGTGAAGGGATTCCCAAAACATTTGTTAGTAATTTTAAGGAAGTATAGGTTTTATAATCGCCAAATTTCCACAATTCCAAAGTATCGAGATGTGGTACTTCCCAAGGTTTTTTACCAAAAAGATTCAGTTTGTATGGCAATTCAATATTGTGAATAATCATTCGTCTTGCGATGTATGGGAAATCGAATTCTTTTCCATTGTGTGCGCACAACAAATGTTTTGCTTGACTAAAATGTGACAACAATAGATTTTTAAAATCTTTTAAAATTTTTATTTCATCACCATGAAAAGAAGTCACTCTAAAGGTTCTGACATCACCGGAAATATTAAAATAGCCCACGGAAATGCACACAATTTTTCCGAACTCCGCCCATATCCCAGCTCTCTCGTAGAACTCATCAGCAGGCACTTCGCCTCTTTGGTATTTGGATTTGAGTTCCCACAAGGCTTGCTTGGTGGAATCCAAATCGGAAAAATGATGTGTTTCTGGAACGGTTTCAATGTCCAGAAATAAGATGTCTTCAAGGTTGAGTTTGTTTATCATATCGATTTATGAAAATTTGTCAAAATTGTTTTTAATTTTAATTCATCATCTCGTACGCTTCATCAATATAGGTATAAATATCCTTGGTAAATGGGTCTCCACCAAACTCCACCTTTTCCGAAGCATGACCCAACCGGACAATCATAACATTGTCTTCAGGCTGCACAATGACGTACTGACCCAAATGGCCACGCATCATAAAAAAGTCTTTTCCTTTGTAATCTTGAATTAACCACCAACCATAGCCATATTCTGGACTTGCAGTAAAACGTGGCATCACAGATTTAGCTACAAATGCGGAGTCTAAAACCTGTTTGCCATTCCATTTACCATGGTCTTTAAAGAGTTTACCGTAGCGCGCAAAATCTTTCGCATTGCTTGCAATACAACAATAGGCTTTTACCAAATCGTGTTCTTCACTATCCACTTGCCAGAGGGTTGGATTTTCTGCTCCCAAAGGTTTCCAGAAACTTTCTGATAAGTAATCATACATTTTTTTACCAGTTGCTTTCTCTATGACCATTGCCAACAATTGTGTGTCACCACTGGCGTATTTAAAACTAAGACCAGGTTCATCAACCACTTTTAATCCCAGTATAACTTTTTCTAAATTATCATCAAAATAAGCTCTCGTGGTAATCGATAAAGGTGAATAATACGCTTCATCCCAATTGGTTCCTGAAGCCATAGAAGATAAATCACCAACGGTTATTTTTGATGCTTTTCCTTCACTGAATTCTGGAAAGAAATCGCCAACAGGCTGGTCGAGACTTTTGATATAACCTTGTTCTATGGCTTTTTGCATCAATCCAGAAACATAGCTTTTAGCCATGGAAAACGAATTGGATTTGGAATCTTCCCCAAAACCCTCATAGTATTTTTCAAACCAAATACTATCATTTTTGATGATGACATAAGCAATCGTGCCCATGTCTTTATTGATTTTATTAAGAGTTTCGGTTTCTTGGATGGAATTGTAATCTGAATGGCTGGGCCAAGGCTGTGGTGTGGCGTTTGCGACTGATTGGTTGTCAAATTCCTTGTAATCCTCGAGATAGGCTGTGGTGTGACCTTTCAAATAAATAGTTCTGACCGCTTTTAGGAGATAATCGGTGTCTGTGATGTAAAGTATGACGACGGTTAAGCCAAGAAGTATAACAATCGTTAGAAGGAATCTTTTAAAGAATTTCATAGGTAGGATTTAGTGGACTAAATATAGGAAATATTATAGTGCATCGCCGTTTATATTGCAGATTAGCAGTTTAAAGCTTTACTATTAATGCTCAACTCTGAGAAATAAAGCTGTAACGGTGATGATTTGAAAAGTCATAGTAAATGACAAATCAAAATAACGATTGTTGCTTATAAGGGCTTTCGTGTTCTAAAAGCCATTGTTTGCGATGTAATCCGCCAGCATACCCTGTTAAACTTCCGTCACTTCCAATAACGCGGTGACAGGGAACGACAATCCAAAGAGGATTTTTACCGTTAGCATTGGCAACCGCTCGTATCGCTTTTGCATCACCTATTTGTTGGGATAATGCTAAATAGGACACGGTTTTTCCATAAGGAATCGTTTGAAGTGCGTCCCAAACTCTATGTTGGAATTTTGTTCCTTCTGGATTCAGTTTGAGGTCAAATTGGGTTCTTTCTCCCGCAAAATATTCGTTAAGTTGACGCACGCAGTCTTCCAAATTTTCGGGAATAATGTCTGTTTCTTTTTCTTCTGAATTTAGAACTATAATAGAAGTAATACCATTTTCGTCACCAGTAATTTTTGTGAATCCCAAAGGCGAATTGATAATACAATCTTCCATTACTTTTGATTATTGGAATCGTCTTCGTCAATTTTAATTTTACCTTCATTATCTCCATTAATCATGCCTAGACGTTTTGCTCTTTGCTCCCAATTTTTTCTTGCTTGATGCTGAAGATCTTCAACGTTATCGCTTTCGTCCATGATTTCAAGCCCGAGAAGCGTTTCGATGACATCTTCCATTGTCACTAATCCGGTTACTGTGCCGTATTCATCAACGACTAAGGCCATGTGATTTTTGCTTTCAACCAATTTGTCAAATAAAGTTGGAATAGGGAGGTTTCTTTCTACAATAATTATATCTCTTCTGATGTCAGCTAATATTTTATCATCATGATCTAAAGCCATTTCCTTATAAATATCATCTTTAAGAACAAGTCCCGTAATGTTATCAGG
>JAGXIE010000033.1 GCA_024635765.1 Flavobacteriaceae bacterium
GTGACATTGGAATGCGTGATGGGTGAAGTGGCATCTACTCTAACTGCTTTTACAAGGACTTCGTCGAGTGTTTCTGTTTTTGTAGAGTCTTGTACTTTCTCTTGTGCATTGGCAAGAAAGTGAAGCATAAAAAATGCCATAAATACAAATAAATTTTTCATTACGATTAAAACTTTTAATCGAATAAAAAGAGGTCATTATTCTTTGTTAGTAATTGATTATAATTAGCAATAAAATCAAGAGATTGCTTCGTCGTAAAAAAACTCCTCGCAATGACGGTTGATCTTTTTCTAACGGCGATTTTCGCCTTTCCTAAACAGCATTACCTGTTCTAGGTTCAATGGGTATGATCTCAGCCGATATTAGGCACCCCTTTTTTGAGAACAATGCAAATATAATTAGGATTTTTACATTTTGAATAACAAATTCCATTTTTTTTCACTCAATGTTTGGTGGTCTTCTATTTGCTTTCTTTTCTGAACGAACTCGTTTTTTCTTCAATCGCTTTTTAACGACTGCTCTAGGGATTTTAGTGGCTTTGCGCTTTTTTGGTACAACTAATCCATTTTCAATAACTTCAAAGAACCGCTCAATTACCAGTGTCTTATTTTTATGTTGACTTCGACTTTCTTCGCACTGAAGTAACAATAGATTGTCTTTCGTCAATCGGTTGGAGATAGTTTGCTTTAAAAGTTCTTTTTCATCTTCTGACAGACCTAAAGAGGCTTCCAAATCAAAGGTTAATTCCACTTTAGAAGCTACCTTATTCACATTTTGGCCACCAGCACCAGAGCTTTTGACAGCTTTAAATTGTAATTCATTTAGTAAAACTTCTCGGTTCATACTATTTAATTTGATGTGTTGCCTTTAACAAATCTGTTACCGTTTTCACAGGATTGAAAGTTATGAGTGGCACTTCAACAAAAATGCTGTTCCAGCTTGCCATGCTTCCATTCCACAAACCAGGTAATTCTAGAGCTTTCAAATCTTTACCTACTTTGGTTTTCATAGTGATAAACGAGGTTTTGGTATCTACATAATTGTTTAAATCAAACTTTTTGCCTTCATAATTTTTGACACCGCAGACTAAATCAACAGGGTTGAAATGGGTTGAGTTTTTAAGAATGTCCTTTTGATTTTTATTTTTTCTGTCCACTTGTGCAGATTCAACAATTTGTAAGGACACATTACCACTTTCTTCCTTCACCCAAAAAGGGCCTCCTCCAGGTTCACCTTCATTTTTAACCATGCCACAAACGCGTATGGGTCTATCCAATTTTTCTATTAAATATTCAACTTGATATTTTCTTGAATATTTCTCAAACTCATGACTCACTTTCACATTTAATTGATTGACCAAAAACTCGGCGATCTCAACTATCTCCTTATCAGAAATATCGTTATTTTTCAAGGCTTTGACATACTCAAATGCCTGCCTTTGAACCTCTAGCAATAGTCCTGCGAGCATTTTTTTATAGGATGCCAATTCTTTCTCATATTTATAAACAACCACGTTATCAATATTTTTTATAAAGACAATATCGGCATCAAAATCATTAAGATTTTCGAGCAACGCACCATGTCCCGAAGGCCTAAACACTAAATGGCCATCAACTCTAAAAGGTTCGTTATTGGGTGTGACGGCAACGGTATCGGTAGAGTCCTTTTGGAATGAAAACGAGATATGGAATTTTGTTTTAGTTTTTCGCTCCACAATTTTCTGAATACGACTAAATTCATCATCAAAAATATCCTTATATTTTTCTGATATTGTAAAGTGTAAAGCAGCCTCACTATTACTTGAGGCATACAAAGCTGCTTCAAATAGATGTTCTTCAAAGGCTGTTGCGACATGATCTTTATATTTATGGAAAGGGAGCAATCCTTTTGGGTAAAAACCATAATTCAGTTTATCCTCATCAAGCATCGTTTTAACAAAAAGATATTTCTGCTTATCGTTTGATAAAGATTCGAATTCTGGAAAATATGTTTCTAAAGCATCAGTGACATTTTTGTAAAAAGGTAATTTTTCAATACCAACCAAAAAAACTGATAAGTCGGAATCTTTATTTCGATTAATGAAAGAATTAATCGTTTCCTCATCAGGATTATAGGCCTCCAAAAAGTTGAATTGTGTTTTGAACATTCTCGTAGCGGCCCCAGAAGCGGGAACAAATTTTAAGATGGAATTTTGGTTTCTATTGGAATCAAAATAACTTATGTAATGTTCCTTTTCAGCGTCCGATAGTTTTTTAATTCCATTATCAGTCGTCGCGGCTGACTGCAAATTGATTAAAGGAAGTCCAGATTTAAAAAGCTCAATTTGGCTCTTTACTTTTTTCAAGGTCAATCCTTTTTTTTCGATTTGCTGTATGTCTTGGTCTGTAAATTTCACTTTGTTTTATTTAATAATTGATCAACGATTTGGATAGCATTTTGCAAGCGTTCTTCTCTATTGCCTTTGATTACTTCATAAGGCTTATTATACTTTATCAATGCTGCTTCAAAGATATTGAATTGTTGTTCACGAGCTTCGGGTTTATCTCTAATATTGTCTGCAACCCATGGCAAATCTACGGAGGTCAATAAATAAAGGTCACAGGTTTTTTGATGAGCAAAGTCATTTAACAATGATGGGGAATATCCGTCATAGTACATTTCAGAATAGACTTTGGTTTCCAATAAGTCAGTATCACAGAATAAGATTTTATTGGCTTTAGTGGCTAATTCTGTTTCAAGTTTTAACTGGCCATGAGCAATGTCCAGTACGTCATCTTTGGTTAATGGTTGGTTGCACAATAATTGCATTTCGGCATAAATCCTAGAATATTCTGGAACAAAAACAGTTTTGTAATGGTCCGCAAGCTGTTGCGCAAGCGTCGATTTTCCAGTTGATTCGGGACCGAACAATACAACTTTTATACAGTTTCTATTTCTTGATTGATACTTTTTCTCCATACCAAATACCCTTGAATTGCCAAAATAGTGAAAATTAAATATTGTAACGACAATATCCCCAAACCTCTGTATGCATATAAAGGAATTGTAATTAAATCTCCAATGATCCACAACGTCCAATTTTCAATCTTTTTATTGGCCATATACCACATGGCCGTAAAGAAAATACCAGAAGTAAAAATGTCAATATAATTTGGGATTCCCAAGGTATAATCAAAGCCTACATATACCAGATAGGTTATGATCATAGTTAGAATGAACAATCCTACTCCTATAAGTTTTTCTTTGAAGTTGGTTCTTGATATCTTAATTACGAGTTTGTCTTCCTTTTTCCTAGACCAATTCCACCAACCATACACACTCATAATGGAAAAATAAAAATTCATCATCATGTCTCCAAGGTATTCATTAATAAATAGCAGATAAACCGTGATGACAGTACAAATAATACCAGTTGGGTACACTAAAATATTTTCGTTTTTAGCATACCACACGCTTAAAACTCCAAAAATGAAAGCAACCGCTTCTAATACAATTTGAAATGTCGGTGTGTTTTGATATGCGTCAATAAAAAAATCAAAAATGTGGTTCATAATCGTATCTATCGGATTTTACGATTTTCATATGAAGAAGTCCTCGCTCAATCAATTCAAAGGCCTCTTTGATTTCAACAGTTAAAACCTGCATCACTTCATCATAATCACCATATACTTGTGTGCTCAATGGGTTTTCGATAACTTTCAAAGTTGAAGCTCTCAATTTTTTTATGAAATGGATGATGGCGGGTTCGTAATCATCGTGTAAAGGCGTCAAGGTTAATTCTACGGATATTTTCATTTTATTTAGATTTTAGAAAAAAGAGAAGAGAAAATAGAGGAGAGACTGATTCTTACGATGTTTAAAAGTCCTTGATTGTCTTTATTCTTTTGTCTTGGTTCTTGGTTTTATTTTTAATTCTTCAAAAAACGCTTCATTCTCTTCGAATGCAGTACCAATGACAACAAGGTCTGCTCCAAAAATGTAGGCGTTTTCAAGTTGGCTTTTACTCCTAATACCACCGCCAACAATCAAAGGAATATTTAAATCTTTTTTTACAGATGAAATGATTTCACCTGTAATGGGATGTAAGGCACCACTTCCAGCTTCCAGATAGATTAATTTCATACCTAACAATTCTCCTGCCTTTGCCGTATCAACAATTTGCTGAAGATTTTCTCTTGAGATTGGCTGGGTTCCTGTAACTTTTTGCACGGAAGTTTCCTTTCCATTTTCTATCAAAATATATCCTGTTGGAATCACTTCAAGCTTTGAATTTCTCAATTTTGAAACAGATGCCACATGTTTTTTAATCAAATAATCTGGATTGTCTCCAGAAATCAAAGACAAAAACAGAAGCACATCAGCCTGTTCAGTAATTTGAGTGACATCTCCTGGAAACAGAAAAATGGGCAATTGTGTATGCTTTTTTATTTCTGAAACGAGTACATCTGTTATCAATTCATCAACATTGCTGCCACCTACAAAAATATGCGTGGCAATTGATGCATTCAACAATTGAATGAAATGGAAAATACTTTCAGTTTGAGCTTTTTCTGGATCTATCAATACCGCCAAAAGCTTTTCACCTTTAGAAAAAGAACCTAATAAATCTTGATAAAATGTTTTTTTCTCGGTCACGAATTCACGAATGTTTTCTTTCTTTAATAGATCAATTTTCGGCAATTATATAGTCTCTTCTCTATTTTCGTTCTTTCTTTTCACTTCGCTCAACAAACATAAGCACAAGTAAATCCTTCAAATTCTAAAAAATGGGTATTGTATCTATATTTTTTATCTTCATAATCAATCCATGCTACCGTTACGCCATCTTCCAACATAAATGGAATCACAAAAAAGTGTTCTCTAAATAACATACCTGGGGTCGCGAACAATTTATATAAGGATTCTTTGATGCCCCATATGACGGTGAGTTTTTTGATGTAATCATTAGCTTCCTTATTCAGATAATCAAATTCATATTCTACAAATTTGTGTGCGATAATTTTTATCTTTTCACGCTGCTTTTCAATATCGATTCCTACTTCATGGTCACTTACAATAATTGCCGAAAAGATAAATGAATGTGTAATGGAAATGTGCTTGCCATCTTTTAAATGAGGTTTTCCATTATCATCGTAAAACAAATCGGCATCTGTATATCCAAATTCAGCCAACAAATGTCTAACACTCAAAAAACCACGTTGGTGCAGCTCACTTTTCATACCCAAAACACGGCCCAAAGATTCCGATCTCAATACAATGGGTTGCATCAAATTATCATAAGATTCGGTAATCTTCCAAATTTTAATAGTCGTTTGTAGATTGGGATTAAGGGTTTTATATAAAGGCATTTAGATTTCTCGAAGTTATTAATTATCTTTGCACTCGCTTAATGAATTTAAGACAACAAATATACAATTATGAATACAAAAACAATGCCTTACGTACCTTACAAAGTCAAAGACATGTCACTAGCGTCTTGGGGAAGAAAAGAAATTGAATTAGCTGAAGCTGAAATGCCAGGATTGATGAGCCTGCGTGAAGAATACGGAAATTCTCAACCACTTAAAGGAGCTCGTATTGCTGGATGTTTGCATATGACTATTCAAACTGCTGTTTTAATTGAAACCTTAAAAGCTCTTGGCGCAGAAGTCACTTGGAGTTCTTGTAATATTTTCTCAACTCAAGACCAAGCTGCCGCTGCTATTGCTGATGCAGGAATCCCTGTTTATGCATGGAAAGGCATGAATGAAGAAGAATTCAATTGGTGCATTGAGCAAACATTATTCTTTGGAGAAGACAGAAAACCATTGAACATGATTCTTGATGATGGTGGAGATTTGACAAACATGGTTTTTGATAAATACCCAGAGCTAATGGCTGGAATTAATGGTCTTTCTGAAGAAACCACCACTGGAGTTCATAGACTTTACGAAAGAATGAAAAACGGAACATTGTCAATGCCTGCTATCAATGTAAATGATTCTGTTACAAAATCAAAATTTGATAATAAATACGGTTGTAGAGAAAGTGCTGTTGATGCTGTACGTCGTGCCACTGACCTGATGTTAGCTGGTAGACGCGTAGTAGTTTGTGGTTATGGCGATGTCGGTAAAGGAACCGCAGCCTCCTTTAAAGGTGCTGGAAGCATTGTGACTGTTACCGAAATTGATCCGATTTGTGCGTTACAAGCAGCGATGGACGGTTTTGAAGTTAAAAAATTAGAAACTGTTATTGCTACTGCAGATATCATTATTACTACCACTGGCAACAAGGATATTGTACAAGGCCGTCATTTTGAAATGATGAAAGATAAGACCATCGTTTGTAACATTGGGCACTTCGATAACGAAATCGAAATGTCTTGGTTGAACAAAAACTTTGGAAATACAAAAGTTGAAATCAAACCACAAGTTGATAAATATACCGTAAATGGCAAAGACATCATCATCTTGGCCGAAGGTCGTTTGGTAAACCTAGGTTGCGCAACAGGGCACCCAAGTTTCGTTATGAGTAACTCATTTACAAACCAAACATTGGCCCAAATTGAATTGTGGACTAATAGAGATTCTTATGAGAACCAAGTTTATATGTTGCCAAAACATTTAGATGAAAAAGTGGCAAAACTACACTTGGAAAAAATCGGTGTCGAATTGACTGAATTACGTGATGAGCAAGCTGAATATATCGGAGTGCCAGTTGAAGGCCCGTTCAAACCGGAATATTACAGATACTAAAA
>JAGXIE010000176.1 GCA_024635765.1 Flavobacteriaceae bacterium
ATTTATTATCAAAAAAAATTGTACTTTTCGGTTTCTTTATCAGTTTAAATGAAGCGATTAATCCTTATTGCAATCCTCGTGGTTTTGACCTCTTGCGACTACTTCAACAAAAAGAAAATCGATACCAAAGAGATTCTTAATGAAGAGTTGAAATCCATTAATTGGAATGATGTGGATGAGTATCCAACATTTTCGATTTGTGATTCTTCAGACAATAAAAAAACCTGCTTCGAAGAGGTACTTCGCGATCGACTAAATGAACAACTTTCAAGACAAAATATCATTGTCACAGAAGATATTAGTGATACCATTCTATTGAAAATCCATATTGATAATAAGGGTAATTTCACAATAAAAGACATTGTTAGTAGTGAGGTGACAAAAGCACAAATCCCAAAACTAGACAGTCTTTTACGACATAGTTTTGATTCCTTACCTAAAATATATCCAGCTATTAAACGAAGCCAGCAAGTGGCGACGGAATTTAATTTGCCTGTGGTTGTATATATAAATTGAACTAAAGTTGCAACTTGTAACCCAAAGTCACGTCGGTAGAAAAGTTTCCTTGGTTATCTAAAAATGCAGCAAATAATTGATTATATCCAAGAGTAATAAAACTGCATTGAGACACTCTTATGTCGGCACCAAGACCAAAAATAAATGGCACATCAAAAGCAGTATCTGATACTTCCTTTGCAGTCACCACTCCATTTTCTGTAGATGCAATTGTTGATTTTGAAAAATTAACCGTTGCACCTTTGACATCCGCAAACAGGTTAAAGCCTTTTGATTTTATAAAACGAAAACGATAGCCCAATGACAATTCCGTGGTTGAATATGGGAATTCATCTTTTTTTTCTAGCACATGCCGAATTTGAAAAAAACCTGAATGCCTAGGAGATTCCTTGCTTTCCGAAACTTCTAGTTCTGCACCAAAAACAGGGGTTTTTACATTGTCAGGATTAGTTACGAACGGGCTGTTGGTAATCCCGCCAAAAACCATTAATCGTAATTGTGCCTTGCTTTTCGAGTGTGTGGATTCAAAACTGGCATCTTGACTTTTATTATACGCTTCTATATAGGTAATCAAACTAGGCAAGGTTAGATTTACCTTTTTTGCCGACACACCAGATGTGGCGTTTTCAAGTGTGGTTTTGTATTGACTCTGATAGCTGTCATTATCATTTCTTGTGTTAACGAGTTCTGTAATGCTGCCGTCAGAAGTCCTAATAAAATAGCGATACTCGTTGTCTATGATATTCCAGAGCAAATCCAGTTTTCCTTCGACTTCAGTTTTTAGCTGAACAGGTTCCCCATTAACAAAATAACTTTCTTGCCCTATCATCGAAGAAAAGCTCATCAAAACGCAAAATAATAAAAGTGAATGTTTCATAATAAAGGTCAATTTAACAGGTAAATCTAACGAAAATAAATGAGTTCTCTATTATTTGTTATAGCCACGACCTTTCCATTTATAGCCTTTAAATACAGAAGTAAAAACGACATAAACGGTAAAGAATGGATACAGGTAAAATGCAAAAAAATAAGTCTTCATAACCTCTTTTTGATTTGTAAAACTTGCCGCTTTGTATATCAATAGAAAATCAATTCCAAATTTAATTATCAAAAGATAAAATAAAGTGTTCATCTTAATAATACCAGTCAGGGCCATAAGGGTAAATACAAGTAATCCACCATTCATCAAAAAAACAATTGTGCCCACCAGCTTACTAAACATATTTCGATAAGCACTGGTTTTAGCAGCCCATCGTACTCGTTGCGAAATGAGAGCGTCAAAATTAGGTTGTGGTAATGTTGTAACGATGGACTGTTCACATTTTAGAAACTTCACTTTTTCCGGATAAGTGTTTACTGCTTTTTCGAGCATAAAAATATCGTCACCGCTACCAATATTGTCATTTCCATCGAAGCCTTTTATAGTCTCAAAAAACTGTTTGGTGTAAGCTAAATTTGCACCATTGCACAAAAACGGTTTACGGATTCCAAATCCTCCAATCGTCGAACCTTGTAAACTTAAGATGTCTAAAAGCTGAAATCTGTTCAAAAATGAGTTCATTTTAGAATACGTGATAGGCGCAACTATAAATTCTGCTCTATACTGTTGTATAAACTCATCAAAACTATCAAGCCAGAATTGAGGTAATACACAATCAGCATCTGTCGTTATAATCCAGTCATGTTTGGCTTGATTTATGCCTCGTGTGATGGCGTCCTTTTTGGGTGACTTTGTTTTTCTTATTGTTTTAATGACTTTAATATCAGTTCTATTGTCCTGGTCTAAATGTGCGGTGTTGAGAACCATAATTGAATCATCTTCCGATTCATCATCCACAAAAATTATTTCAAATAATTCTTTTGGATAATTTAATTTTGAAATTGCTTCCATTAGAGTGGACAAGTTTTGTTCTTCATTCCGAAAAGGAATAATCACTGAAAATTTGGTCTTTGGTTTTAAATCTTTCAACGTAAACATTTCGACTTTGTCAAAACCATAAATAAAGCTCGCTATCAAAAACAAGTAAATAAGGGTGATTATGATGGCAATTACGGTCATAAATATTCTTCAGTTGTAGGAAGGTTAAAATTAAGTACATAATAACTGCCAAACACACTTGGAACCACAAAATTCATCAGCCACATCAAAGTAACTGTGGATAAAACTGTTAAGTCATTCACGCCGACCATTGAGAACAAATAAACTGCAAAACTTCCTTTAATGACCACATCAAAAATAAAAATAGAAGGGACAATAGAAGAAAGAAAATACATACTCGTGATGACCATCATTGCATCAAAATAATCAATATTTACTTTAAAAATTTGAAGTAATAGATAAAATTGAAATGAAAAAATGAGATAGCGAACCACTGACAACACCACAGCTTTGATTTTGATGTCAATGGAAATCTCTATAATAAATGTGAGGATTTTTTTCAATGAAAAGCCCTTAATTTGAAATCGATGATGCTTCATACTGTAAACAGCTAGAAAGAAAAATAATACCATCGCTGAAAGTAAAATGGAAAGTTTAAAATAATCTAATTGCAATGGATAATAGTTCACAAAATAAAGCAATCCAATAATACCTAAAGCAATGGTTGTGCTCATTTGCATCATATTGCTTATTAAATTAAGCAGCATAATTTTCTTTCGTAACGGTTTTGGATAATAAATTGCCTTCGCCCCATATTCTCCTATTCGGTTGGGCGTAAGTAATGAAGCTGTTAATGCCCCAAGGCTTTGTTCCGAAGCATTTTTGAAGGAAATGGGAGCGACTGACGATACTAATTGCTTCCATTTAAGAATTTCAAAAAACCAATTAAAAACAGTTAAAATGTATAAAAAAAAGACGTTTTTTAATGAAAACACGTTATTTTCATGCAAAAAATCAATAAAGTCATGCAATTCTAGATCTTTATTGGATGCCAATTTATGATATATGAAATAAAATGCGCCAACAACAATGCTTAATTTAATCAGCACAACAAAGAATTGTTTAGTTTTGTATGGCAAGCTTAGTATCATTGCCACAAATTAAACCAATTATAATTAGATACCGATGTCCTCAAAAAAATATATCCTAACAGTAATGCTATTATGTTTTTGCTTGATGTCTTTTTCACAAAATGCAAAGAATAAAATAAAAGCACATATTGCACTGGGGGTTAATAGTCCATCATCAGGTGGATTTGTCGAAACTTTTGAAGCGAAACCTATTAATTTTCCAACCGTCAATTTGGGTGTTCAATATATGTTTAAAGAACAATTTGGAGCAAAATTTGATTTTGGTTTCAACCGATTTTCAAATTCAGATGACACGCCAGAATTTAAAGACAACTATACCCGATTGAATATCCAGTTTGTTTATGACGCCACTCCTTTAGGTTTTTTGCCACCTCGATTAGGGTTGGTTGGACACGCAGGTCCTGGCTATACCTTTTTAAAGCCATTGGGAATTTATTCAGACAATAATGTATCGTTTTTGAATTTGATGGCTGGGATTGAGGTTCATTATGGACTGTCTGAAACCATCTCGGTATTTACGGATATCTCTTATATTTATGGTTTAAGTAAAGATTTTGATCCAATTACTGATGGTTATGGCTCTTTCAATGGCAATCTGGCGACGATTACATTTGGAATTTCCTTTTCCTTGAGTGGATGTTATTATTGCGATTGATGACAAAAGAAAAAATCATATTGGGTATTGATCCTGGAACAACAATTATGGGTTTTGGACTCATTAAGGTGGTTGGAAAATCTATGCAATTCATGCAACTCAATGAGTTGGATTTAAAAAAATATGATGACCATTACCTAAAACTAAAGCTCATTTTTGAGCGTACTATTGAACTTATTGACACGCATCATCCAGACGAAATTGCCATAGAGGCACCATTTTTTGGTAAAAATGTGCAAAGTATGTTGAAGCTCGGTCGCGCACAAGGAGTAGCTATGGCAGCAGGCTTAAGCAGAGAGATCCCGATCACAGAATATTCACCTAAAAAAATAAAAATGGCCATCACAGGCAACGGTAATGCCAGCAAAGAGCAAGTGGCAAAAATGCTTCAAAGTCTATTGGGATTGAAAACCTTACCAAAAAATCTTGATGCTACTGACGGACTTGCAGCAGCTGTATGTCATTTTTATAATGAAGGACGCATTGAAGTTGGTAAAAGCTACTCTGGTTGGGGAGCTTTTGTGAAGCAAAATGGAGATAGGGTTAAAAAATGAGTTTGTAGTCCTAGTTTTCAGTTTCTTTGTTGAAATAAAAACTTCGCGAAACTTTGGACTTCTTTGTGCAACTTTTTAAAATAGCTTGTTTACTTTCGTTATTCGTTATTCGTTATTCGTTATTCGTTAATCCATGTCAGGCATCTACATCCACATCCCTTTTTGCAAGCAAGCCTGTCACTATTGTGATTTTCATTTTTCAACTTCTTTAAAAAAGAAAGATGAGTTGATACATGCTCTAGGAAAAGAGTTGCAACTCCGAAAGGATGAATTCAAAAACCAAAAAGTTGAAACCATTTATTTCGGTGGAGGTACACCAAGTCTATTGGCTATTGAAGATTTAAGATTTTTGATTTCTGAAGTTTACAAGAATTATGAAGTTTGCAAAAACCCAGAAATCACAATCGAAGCAAATCCTGATGACTTAATTAAAAACGCTGTCATATCGAGCGAAGTCGAGATGCCTTCGAGAAGTGTTTTTGAAGACTACAAAACCATCGGCATCAATCGTCTTTCCATCGGCATACAATCCTTTTTCGAAGAAGATTTAAAACTGATGAACCGCGCGCACAACGCCGAGGAAGCCAAAAATTGCTTACAGGAAGCCACTCGCCATTTTGACAATATTTCCGTCGATTTAATTTATGGCATTCCAGGATTGACTCATGAGCGTTGGATTGAAAACATAGAAACAGCTTTAAGTTTCAATATTCCGCATATTTCTAGTTACGCATTGACTGTAGAACCAAAAACAGCTTTGGATACATTTATCAAAAAAGGAATTATTGAAAATGTTGATGATGACTTGGCACAAGAGCAATTTCATCTCTTGGTTGAGACCTTGGAATCCAACGGTTTTATTCATTATGAGCTTTCCAATTTTGGAAAACCAGATTTCTTCAGCAAAAACAATTCAGCGTATTGGCAAGGTAAAAAGTATTTGGGCATTGGTCCTTCTGCGCATTCTTTCAACGGAACAGAACGAGGATGGAACGTGCGAAACAATTCAAAATACATCAAATCTTTAGCGCAAGATATACTTCCCATCGAAACCGAAATACTTTCCACAACTGATAAATACAATGAATATGTAATGACAGGTTTACGCACCATTTGGGGCGTTTCACTTGAAAAAATTGAAACAGATTTTGGATTGAATTACAAAAAGTATCTTTTGGAGCAATCTCAAAAGCATATCAACGAACATTTATTGTATCTTGATGACGGCAAATTGCTGATTACTAAAAAAGGTAAATTCTTGAGTGACGGCATTGCTTCAGACCTTTTTAAAATTAATTTATCTTGATAGCAAGCATTCAATATAATTCTAAAACATTCAAAATAGATTTGTCTAAACCATTGGACATTTCCATCCCGTTACGCGCTGCAAAAAGTAACGTGAACGCTTGGTATATCGACGAACCAAAAATCGAGCCTGTCGTCAATGGCGATTGGATTGCAAGTGTCGAGAAGGGCGCAGCGGTAAACTTCAATAATATCTTTTTCAACCCACATGCTCATGGTACGCATACAGAATGTATTGGGCATATCACAAGAGAATTTCATTCTATCAATGAAAATTTAAAACAGTTTTTTTTCACAGCGGAAGTAATTTCAGTGGCTCCAGAAAAATATATGAAAGATGCGGTCATTTCTCGGAAACAAATTGAAGTTTTGCTAAAGGGCATATCTCCACAAGCGTTAGTAATTCGGACATTGCCGAATATGAAAGACAAAAAGAAACGACAATATTCAGAAACAAATTGGACCTATCTATTAGAAGAAGCCATGGTTTTCATTCGAGAATCAGGAATTAAACATCTGTTGATTGATTTGCCAAGTGTAGATAGAGAACACGATGGCGGTAAATTATTGTCACACAAAGCATTTTGGAATTTTGACGGAAAGCGACGTATGGATTGCACGATTACAGAATTTATCTATGTGCCAAATAGGGTAAAGGATGGTAGTTATATTTTGAATCTTCAAATTGCATCTTTTGAAAATGATGCTACCCCTAGCAAACCTGTTTTGTATAAAATTTTGAAAGAATGAATATCGAACAACTTCGAGAGTATTGTCTAAAAAAGAAAGCTACAAGAGAAGAGTTTCCTTTTGATACCCATACACTTGTTTTTAAGGTATTAGGTAAAATATTTGTAATGGTTCCTTTAGATAAATGGGACATCGGAGAAGCATCGATGACTTTAAAATGTGATCCTGATTATACTATAGAATTAAGAGAACAATATGAAAGTATTTACGCAGGCCCTTACGTAAGTAATAAGCATTGGAATACAATCGCTCTATACAAAGGCGAATTGAAGCCTCAATTTATTTTGGAATTAATTAATCATTCCTATGACATGGTGATTAAAGGAATGACCAAAAAATTAAGAGAAGAATTAAACAAGCTGTAATGTTGTTATTGTAGATTATTAAATGTTAAAAATTAAATAAATTTTCGTACATTCGAGTAGTAAAAAAAATGTATCTCCACAGAAAACTTAATAATGAACTTAATCTTTAGAGTCCTTTTTGAGTTGTTTGTATTGTCCCAAATTAAGAATAGTAAACTATTATCATTTATACTAATATTAATTTAATTCAATGCAATTATGAAAACAATCAACAAATTATTAATTGTAATGGCAATATTTGCCTTACTTTTCTCGAACTCCACATTGGCACAGGACGCAAAATCACCTCAATATATTACCGTCACGACCATGCATTGGAATTGGGACAATACCGATACTACTTGGGTAAAAACAGAAAAGGAATATTTAGAAAAAGTGACCAAAAAAAACCAACACATCCTAGGAGCTGGGTTTTATGTGCATCGTTGGACTGATGATAACACCGAACTAAAGTATGTGCAAGTCTTTGATAGCTGGGATGCAATTGACAAAGCAGCTGCAAGAAATACCGAATTAGAAAAAGAAGCATGGCCTGATGAAAAGGCTAGAACTGCATTTTTGAAAAAACAAAATGATTTTTACTCTGTAAACCATTCCGACGAAATTTATGCAGTAATGCCTAACGTTAAGCGACTTAATTCTGCATTAACGGAAGACAAAGTTTTATATTTACAAACTCAACACTTTGCGTTTCCAGAAGATGGAACAATGGAAGAATTTAATGAATTAAGCAAGGAGTATTTTGATAATGTCATCAATAAAAATGAACTTATAAAGGGATATTATCCAAATAGACATTTTTGGGGCGCAGATAGAACAGAATATTTGGTAGCTTATTACGTCGATTCTTTAGAAGATTTAGAAAAAATGGCAGAGCGAAATGGAGAATTAACTAGAGCCCATTGGAAAACTCCAGAAGCCCGTAGAGCGTTTTTCGAAAAATTTAATAAGTACACAACTGGCGTTCATGGCGATGAAATTTTTACCGCTATAGCCGAGCTTCGAAAATAAACGTTCTTAATTATTATAAAAAAGGACACTCATAATGTGTCCTTTTTTTGTATCTCATTTTGTGTTAAAAACTAAATAGCTGTATCATTGCAAACTCAATAATATCATTATGACTGTCCTCCAAATGCTTCAAGATAGAAGTAATAACCAATGCGAACTTTGTACGTCCAAAGAAAACTTATCCCAATATACGATTCCGCCATCATTGAATGAAAACGTGGCAAATGACATACTGGTCTGCAAAAATTGTTTAGACCAAATCGAAGGCAATACCGAAATGGATGTCAATCATTGGCGTTGCTTAAATGATAGCATGTGGAGTGAGCATGTTGCTGTACAGATTATGGTGTGGAGAATGCTAAAAAGGTTAAGAAACGAAGGTTGGCCCAAGGATTTGTTGGACATGATGTACCTAGATGATGAAGCCTTGGCATTGGCACGAGCAACAGGTGAACACGAAGAAGAATTGGCTAAAATCATCCATCGGGATGTCAATGGTGTGATTTTGGAAAATGGAGATTCAGTAGTCTTGATTAAAGACTTAAAAGTAAAAGGCTCCAGTATGGTTGCAAAACAAGGGACTGCAGTTAGAAACATCCGATTGGACCACGAGAATTCTGAATATATTGAAGGAAAAGTCGACGGTCAA
>JAGXIE010000177.1 GCA_024635765.1 Flavobacteriaceae bacterium
AGCTCACCATGATGAAATAGAAATGACAACCTTACTTTCTCCAATTATTCAGGTCTGTGATGCCATATCAGGAGCACGACCAGGCGCAAGGAGACAAGTGCTAGATTCGTATATTCAACGTTTGAAAGACTTGGAAGAAGTAGCCTTCGGATTCAATGGTGTCAATAAGGCCTATGCCATCCAAGCAGGACGTGAATTGAGGGTTATGGTAGAAAGTGAACGTGTTTCTGACGAACAAGCTGCCAACCTATCATTTGAGATTTCACAAAAAATACAAACGGATATGACGTATCCAGGTCAGGTGAAAGTCACTGTGATTAGAGAAACGAGGGCTGTAAATATTGCCAAATAGATATAAAAGAATTTAAAACAAAAAAAATCCAGTTAACGTTAACTGGATTTTTTTTGTTTTATGGAAATGATAAATGTGGTTCCGACATTCACTTCGCTTTCCACGCTTATAGTGCCTCCTAAAGATTCAATCTGACTTTTAGTAAGATAGAGACCAATGCCTTCTGCATTCTTATTCCCGTGAAAAGTGTTATAAAGACCGAAAATGTTATTTCCGAACTTCTCCAGATCAATACCAATTCCATTATCAGAAAGTCTGATGGTGACCACTTCTTCACTTATGCTGGACTCGATCTTAACAATAAGAGCTCTTTCGGGATGAGAATATTTAAGCGCATTGGATGCCAAATTTAGAATAATGCTCTCCAAATAAGCTTCATTGCTATAAAGCACCAAATCTTTGTCTACATTGTTGATGATCGTGGCTCTCTTTGCTAGAATTTCCAGATCCAGTAATTCTAAGACTCTATTTATATGCGCATTGATATTCAAAGGTTTTATCTCAATCTTCTTATCAATTTGTTTTGATACGATCTCACGAAGGTTACCAATGGTTTTTGTTAGTGAATCTGAAACAATTTTTAAATGATTTATGATATCCTCTTTTTCATGACTTTCCTGTGCTTCATGGTAGAAAGTCAAAAGACTCTCAAAATTTCCAGCATGCTCTTTTAGATTATGTGTAACAATATGCGCAAAATTCGTGAGTTTTTTATTTTGATTTGTAATAATGCTTAAGCTCTGTCTTACACTTACCTCATCTATCTTTCTCTGTGTAATATCCATTGTGGTGCCTATTAAACGAGTTGGTTTACCGTCTGAGTTAAATGAAACAATTTTTCCACAATCAAAAACCCATCTGTATGTTCCATCAAGGCACAAAATGCGATGTTCACTTCGATATTCTTTAGTTATGTTTTCAAGATGATTATCTACAAGTTTTACCAGGGCATCAAGATCATCTGGATGTATGCGTTCAGACCAATGAATGTAAGTGAGATCTACTTCAGGATTGTCAAAGCCAAAAATCTTTTTTAAGTGAGCAGAATGATAAACTTTGTTATTAATAATATCCCATTCCCAAACACCTATTTCGGAATTTTCCAAAGCATACTTATACTTTAGAATATCCAAAGTCTCCTTTGTGGAGTCGTCAAGCGGCATTTCCTGTTCGAAGATCATGGTTAAATTAAATGGTGGCTTAATTAATACAACGGACAAAAATAATAGAAAAAACGATTAAATGTAAAAAAATACGATAAAATACGATTATTTTCTTGGATGAAACTTGTTGAGCACATCTTTTAAATGGCTTCTATCCACATGCATATATATTTCAGTTGTTGTAATACTTTCGTGGCCAAGCATTAATTGAATAGCTCTTAGATCGGCTCCGTTTTCAAGTAAATGCGTAGCAAATGAATGTCTGAACGTATGTGGAGATATGATCTTTTTCAGTCCGATTTTTTCCGCAAGTTGTCTCACAATAGTGAAAATCATAGCTCTAGTAAGCTGTCTTCCTCGTCTATTCAAAAATAGCGTGTCTTTAAATTCGGCTGTTATTTTTTGATGAACTCTTATCTCATTCCTATAAAGGTTGATATATTTTTGAGTCGATGCTCCGATGGGAACAAAGCGTTGTTTGTCACCTTTCCCAGTAACTTTTATAAAGCCTTCTTCAAAAAACAAATCAGAAATTTTGAGATGAGTCAATTCACTTACTCGCAAACCACAACTGTATAATGTTTCAAGAATTGCTCGATTGCGTTCGCCTTCAGGTTTACTTAAGTCTATGGCATTAATAAGATTGTCAATGTCCTCAATATCTAATGTGTCTGGCAGTTTCCTACCGATTTTTGGTGACTCAATCAAATCTAACGGATTTGTGGCTCTATAGTCTTCAAATATCAAATAACTAAAAAAACTTCTCAAGCCAGAAATGATTCTTGATTGTGACCTTGCGCCGTGAGATTTTGAGATTTCATAAATAAATTGCTGTACACTATGGTAATCAATATCGATCGGTGATACGTCTATATCCTTTATTACTAAATATTTAACCAATTTTTTGAGGTCATATTCATAATTGACAATGGAGTTTTTCGAGAGACCACGCTCGATTTTTAGGAAATGTTGGTAATCTTTGAGTGCACTTTGCCAATTCATAGGAGTAAAATTAGCATAAATCAGTAAATAAAAGCATAAAAATGAAGGTCATTTGTTGTAAATCATAAGGAAAATTGTTAATAAGATATTTTTTAAAATTATGATATTCATTTATTTATGGTTAAATGTTGACAAAATTGTTAATAACTGTCAAAAATATTTTTAATATCTCAAAAAAAAACTATTTAGTTTGCACTAATCAATTTTAAAAACTTATAAATTATGAAAAAATTAATGTTATTTGCTGCAGTAGCAGTGTTTGGATTATCAAATGTAAATGCTCAAGATGATCACGAACATGGCCCTGTACATGAAGGGAAATGGTTAATTGAAATCAATACTGGTTCATGGACCACTGGAAGTACAGCTTTCTCTCTGACATCACAGGACGGTAATACAATGTGGTCTGCAGGAGCCGAGGGTGGTTACTTTGTAATTGACAATTTAGCAATAAAGGCTGGATTAGGTTATCAAGATTTTGGCGATGGAGATTTCTCTGCATTTGCTTATAAAATTGGAGCGAAATATTATATAGCCGATAAATTTCCAGTCGGTGTTGATTATACTGGTGTAAACTACAAGGATGCCGATGAAAACCCGTCCTATGTAGGTGTTGAAGGCGGCTACGCTTGGTTTATTACTCCAAAAGTTAGTATCGAGCCTAAATTGCGCTATAACATTTCAATGAATAGTGATTTTTATGATGATGCATTCCAGGCACTTATTGGATTTGCAATTCATTTATAATATAAATTAAGTAGGATTAATAACCGAAGTCAAAAGCTTCGGTTTTTTTTTGTTTAATTCTTTTGCTAATAATTCTAAATAATCGATTTTAAAATTCTTAAACATTTAATATTGTTAACCATTTTAATTTGATCAATCTATTTATTACAGTTTTTACTTCGAATTGTTATTTCATTTAAAGTTTATAAGTTTGTTGAAAAAACTCCCCAAATAAATAAACTCCAATTGATAAAAATTTCATAACTTTCTGTCAACTAATCAAATAAATCGAAAATTATGAAAAAATTAATGTTATTTGCTGCAATAGCAGTGTTTGGATTATCGAATGTAAATGCTCAAAACTTTAATGGAGGAATTGGAGTTGGTTTACCTACTGGAGATGCTAGTGATTTCTTATCATTCTCCATTAATGCTGATCTTAGTTACACATGGAATGTTTCAGATTCTTTTGATGTAGGTTTAGCGTCTGGGCTTATTTATGTTTTTGGTAAGGATTGGGAGGATGGACCGAATACAATTAAAGTTGATGATGGACAGTATTTACCGCTAGCAGCTACAGGAAAATTAAAAGTTTCAGATAAATTTTTTATTCTAGCTGATTTGGGGTATGCTATAGGGATAAATGAAGATAATGATGGAGGATTCTATTATCGACCAGGAGTTGGCTATGGTATCTCTGATAATATGAGCATTAATTTGTCATATACTGGAGTAAGTCAGGATTATTGGAATTATAATAGTATTAATTTGGGCTTAGGGTTTAAATTTTAATAATAATAAATTTGATCAATAGAAAACCATAAAAAAAAGGGAAGCATAGTCTTCCCTTTTTTTTATACCTAAATTTAATATATTTACCCTATGAAAAAATTAATCATCATTAATGGTCCAAACCTTAACCTTCTTGGTACGAGAGAGCCGGACTTATATGGCAGCCTGTCATTCACTGAATTTATGGACAAGTTGAAAAGTAAATATCCTGAAGTCACTTTAGAACATTACCAATCGAATGTAGAAGGAGAACTCATTGATAAGCTTCAGGAAGTTGGTTTTTCTTTTGACGGTATTATTTTGAATGCCGCTTCCTATACTCATACATCTATTGGAATAGGTGATGCCGTAAAAGCTATTACGACTCCAGTTGTGGAGGTTCATATCTCAAATACGTTCAATCGAGAGAAATTCAGACATAAATCTTATATATCGTCCAATGCTAAAGGTGTGATTCTTGGTTTTGGCCTGCAGAGTTATGAGTTGGCGATTCAGAGTTTTATTTAAAAAAAGCTTTTTAATGGGATATAAAAAAGACGATTCCATTGAAATCGTCTTATCTCTATTTTCTATCTTTTTTTTAGTCTATTACAAGTGTATCACTTCACCATAAGCATCTGCAACGGCTTCCATAACGGCTTCACTCATTGTAGGGTGTGGATGTACTGCTTTTAAGACTTCATGACCAGTAGTTTCTAACTTCCGTCCTAAAACAGCTTCTGCAATCATATCGGTAACACCAGCGCCTATCATATGGCAACCTAGCCATTCTCCATATTTTGCATCGAAAATCACTTTTACAAAACCGTCTTTAGCTCCAGAAGCACTTGCTTTACCCGATGCTGAGAACGGAAATTTCCCAACTTTGATCTCAAACCCTTTTTCTTTAGCTTGTTTTTCTGTTAAGCCTACACTTGCAATTTCTGGATAGCAATACGTACATCCTGGAATATTGCCATAATCCAATGCCTCGACATGCTGTCCTGCTATTTTTTCAACACACAGTATTCCTTCGGCAGAAGCGACGTGAGCTAAAGCTTGACCGGGCGTAACGTCACCGATTGCATAATAGCCTGGTATATTTGTTTGGTAATAATCATTGACCAATATTTTATCTCTATCCACAGCAATACCGACATCTTCCAAACCGATATTTTCAATGTTAGACTTGATGCCTACGGCCGAAAGAATGATATCGGCCTCAAGAGTTTCTTCACCTTTAGATGTTTTAACAGTTGCAACCACACCCTTACCAGAAGTATCCACTTTAGTGACCTCTGAAGACGTCATTATAGTGATGCCGCTTTTCTTGAATGATTTCTCTAACTGTTTAGAAACATCTTCATCTTCCACAGGAACTACATTTGGTAAAAACTCTACAATGGTCACTTCAGTTCCCATTGAGTTGTAGAAGTATGCGAACTCAACACCAATAGCACCAGATCCAACCACAATCATTTTCTTGGGTTGTTCTTTTAGAGTCATAGCTTCTCTGTAACCAATCACTTTTTTGCCATCCTGTTTAAGGCTAGGTAACTCACGAGACCGCGCACCTGTAGCGATAATAATATGGTCTGCACTATATTCTGTACCATCAACCTCTATTTTCTTACCGGTTTTTAGTTTCCCGAACCCATTGATGACATCGATTTTGTTCTTTTTCATGAGGAACTGGACGCCTTTGCTCATGCCTTCTGCGACACCGCGACTGCGTTTCACAACAGCATCAAAATCTTTATCAGCACCTTTTACTGATAATCCATAATCTTCGGCATGCTTTAAATATTCGAATACTTGTGCTGATTTTAACAAGGCTTTTGTTGGAATACAACCCCAATTTAAACAAACACCACCAAGGCTTTCCCTTTCGATGATGGCCGTTTTAAAACCTAATTGTGACGCTCTGATAGCCGTAACGTAGCCTCCAGGACCACTTCCAAGAACAATAATATCGTATTTACTCATGAGAATATTTTAAACTTTATTAGAAGTTACGAAGTTACAAAAACTAATTTTCAATTTGCAAATAAGAGAATTCAAAATGTGGAAAAGAGGTATGAATCAAAAAGCACATATGAAAAGAGAGGGAAATTATCACGACACGAGATCGACATGGAGGAATTACTGCTAAAGTTGTTTGTACGATTGTTTGTTTTCGGCCTTGATTCGTTGTTCACAAATCATTATTGATAGCTCATAACTTTGTGCAGCGGTTCTTACATACATAGAGATTCACTTTTTTCAAATCCCTCCTACAAAAATTAATTTTTCTCGCAGGAATGTTAGTAGCTCTATTTCCTAATCTTCTTTTTCATTCAATATGATTATAAAGGGAGAGGAGATATTTATTGATTCTTCTTCAAGGATGAGACTTAATAAAAATTCTCGTTGTGAAGACTCTGCTTCTGACCAGATGATCAAATCTGATTTTTTTGAAATTTTCTGTATGAATTTTTTGGATGATGCTTTTTCTTTCTCGTAAACTTCATAACCATGAACATTGATGTTTACTAAATTCAATTGATTATCTATTGCCTGTTTCAATTGGGCCTCATTTGGGGAGTCGTCATCATCTTCGGCAAATAGGATGACTTTAATTTTCGTTGGTTTGTAGGAATGAAGATTATATATGATTGTATTAAGTTTTGTATTGACTTGAGACAAATCGTAAATCGGGATGACGATTTGATTTAATTCTGAAAGTGGTTTTAGGGTCAATATAAACTGAAGCTCCTCCTCCTTAATAATTTCCTTAATTTGAGACGCTATTTTATTGCTAAATATCAGTTTAGACTCAAATGTTATCTTCATTTGTTTTAACTGATTCTGAATGATTTCTAACTTCTTTTCACCTTCCTTGCCAAATTCTTCTTCAGATTGTTCTGATTCACTTTGTTCAGGTGTTTCTTTAAATCCTAACAGTAACAGTTTGGAGATAGGTATAGCTTCCAAAATTGCGTGAGGTAAATCTTTCTTATCTTGAGTAATATCAACAGGAATAAGAATACTTGGGTTAAATAAATGTGGATGGATATGAGGTGGTTTTGGGGTATGTAGTTCAATTTTCTTTTTTCTTACATACAAAAAGTAATAAGCCGTAGCCAAAAGTAAAACTCCTAAACTAATCAGAATAGATGTTTCTTGCATAAAGCAAACCAAAACCAAGCAGCTTAAGGCTCCCAATCCTGCTACGATTTTGAATGCAGGAATGCGAAAAGTAGGGATATACCAAGTCGGATTAGTTATTCTCAATTTTAAAACCGACAAACATATTCCCGCATAAATTATTAAGTGCAAAAAGGAGGCGACCTCGGCAAACACCTCTAATCTGCTTTTTATCAGCATTACAGCAATAGGTACTGTTACTAAAATTAAGGCAATATGAGGTGTACCGAATCGCTTGTTGATTTTACTTGCGCTATGGCTGATGAGTTTGTCCTTGCTCAAGGCAAACACACCTCGTGAGGCACTAATCATAGATGCATTGGCACTGGATAATGTAGCCAACAAACCAGCAAATAAAACTACAATGGCGCCCCAAGTCCCTAACATTTTTCGGGCTACCTCAATGGTTGCCGTTTCCCCGAATTTTTTTAATTCTTCTTGCGGGAAAGTCACAATACAGACAAGCATAATGAATATATACAACCCCATCGCAATTAGCACACTCCAAAGCAATGATCGAGGCAAATTTTTACTGGGTTCTTTTATTTCAGCTCCAATATTAGATATTTGCACAAATCCGAGATAGGCAGTAAATATGAGTGCTGTGGTGGTGAAAATAGATTGCAGTCCTTCTGGGGCAATTTCTGTAAAGGCGTTGGATTTATCTTCCAAGCCTAAATAATCAATAAGGCCATAAGTGAATATTAAAACCAAAATAATGGTTAGAGTAATAACCATTAGGTTTTGAAGGCGACCAACTTTTTTCGTTCCAATAATATTTATAACTAAAAGCATTAAAGTAAATAAAAACGACAAGATTTTTGCACTTCTGCTCCAATTGATATTCAATTCCATGAGAAAGGTTGATGCGTACTCACCAAAACTCACCAAATAAAAGGCACAAGCGAATATCAGCCCAATCCACTGAGAAATTCCGGTCAATGTCCCCCAAAAGTTGCCAAAAGACCTGGAAATAAAAAAATATCCGCCACCGCTCTGTGGCATTGCCGTGGATAATTCAGCAGTGCAAGCTGCCGTAAATAGGGAGATAATACCTCCGATTAAAAAAGAAATGATTGCGGCAAACCCAGCATACCCACCCGCTAATCCGGGAAAAACAAAAATACCAGCTCCCAGCATCGCACCCAATCCGATGGAAGTAGCTGAGATTAACCCAATGGTACGTTTTAATTTAACCGATTTCAATTTTCGTTGAATATTTTTTATTCTTATCTAATTGTGAGTAACTTTATTATGTTTGGTTTGCCGTGCTCCTGTAAGAAGCAATAGACTCTTAGAGACTTAAGTTTACAACTTATTACATTTAAATATAAATAAGAAAGCTTCATAGATAATATTTAGGTTTTATTAGAGGTGAAGCAAGGACTTCACCAACATTAATAATCTCATTATACTGCTTAAATTTCGTTCATCTTGAAAGCTATCGGTACTTTAAGACTTTGACCTCGTTTTCAAGTTATTGAAACCCTAGTAGTATCTGATCTTTCTAGCATTCAATTATTATAAATAAAGATAGAAAAATTTATGGTATTGATATTTGTAAGGATGTGTTTGAATCTAAGAGCGAACATGAGAACCTGAATTTCAGTATGCTCCATTAAAGTTTGGACAAGTTCAAATAAAAAATTGTAAAGGTCATGCGAAGGCTACCTTTGTGTTTACTTATCGGAAAAGGGTCTAGTTAGTGGGCTGGTGAGGTTATTATTCCATTTTCAAAAATCTTGCTGCATTATTGTAGAAAATATCTTCCTTTTCTTGATGTGTTAAAAAGTCAATACTATTGAGAAAATCAATTGATTTTCCGACAGCATAAGGCCACATCATCTGGTCAGAACCAAACATCACCCTATTCAAATAACCAGCTTCCTTGATATTCTTTAGAAATTCTTTGATATATCTCTGGGTATTGGGCTCAACCCAAAGCATTACTGCAAGGTCTGTATAAAGTTGAGGATAATATGCCATAAGGCGAATTGCATGTTCTGGCCAATCTTCGCCACCTGCATGCATCATGTAGATTCTCAATTTAGGATAATTTACTAAAACGTCTTCAATCAGATATGGATCACCCAATGAAAGCCTTGCCTTTGGCGCCCAAGAATAGGTGCCTCCGGGATCGCCACCACCCGTATGTACAGCAACAGGAATATCATATTTTTCACAAATTTTCAAATAGGGTTGCCAAACATCATCACTCAATGTTGTGCCAGAATAATAGGGTCCCAACTCACCGAAAACTTCGACTTTTCCACTTTTGATTAATTCTTCAAATGAATCAATATCCATTTTTAAATCATCGGGATGAAAAAAATGAAGACCTTGTATTAAACGATCGTCTGTGTCATTTGACATCCAGTATTCCACTGTTCCCAAGGCACCACTTACAACTCCCTTAACAATATTATACTTTTTCAAGGCGGCATAGGTTTCCTTGAAGTGTGTCTCTAAATCTTGAACACTTTTGACACCATAGTGATCATATCGCTCCACTTCTAGAACTTCTTGTGAATAAGAATGAAGGTGCATGTCAATAATTCTCGTCTGGGATTGTACAGACAAAAACTGTTGAGCCAAAACGCATAAAATAATAAGACTTCTGTTCATGACTTATGTTTATGGACTGTTAACTGTCAGTTTTACATTATTTTTCTCTTTTTGAACCAAATAAGTATCGCAATAGCAATTATTGCCATTACAATTAATGTAGCAAGATATCCATATTTCCATTCAAGTTCAGGCATAATTTCAAAATTCATTCCGTAAACTCCTGCTATGAATGTTAGTGGTAAAAAAAAGGCAGAGAATATAGTTAGTAGTTTCATTACATCATTACTTTTTTGAGCGGTAAATGACATATAAGAATTGAGTAATGAATTGGCATCATCTACAATTTCTTCTGTTTTAAGTATTAAAGCTAGAATGGTATCTTTCAAATCCTGTAAGGTGGAATTTAATTCATGAGACACCTGAAATTGATTGATTACGTTTTGCGTGATGAGCAATATTTTTTTGGTTAACCTAGCTTTTGACTTTTCAAAGTATAGTGTCTCTACAGACAAATTATTTCCGCCTTTTAAAAAAATGTTTTGTTCGAGTCTATCCATTTTATCGGCTTGTTGACGTATGGGACTATCATAGGTCATTAAGATTTCGTTTATCAGATGTAAGACTAAACCGTCAATAGTAGTGATTTCTTTTGGCGTCTTCTCTATAAAGTCAAACGATGTTCGATGTAGGGTAATTAAGCCTTTTTTGTGAATGAAAAAGGCAATCTTATTGCTGATTTCTCCAACTTCGATTACTTTTTCATTCTCTGAAGCGGTATAACCTCTCAAAATCATAAAAACATAGTCCTTTGTTCTTTCTAATTTGGGAAGATGACCGGATTCTAATGCATCTTCTAAAAAATATTGGTCAATTTCAATAAGGGTATCTAAATCTTTAAGTTCAG
>JAGXIE010000178.1 GCA_024635765.1 Flavobacteriaceae bacterium
GAAAAGAGCCACAAAAAATGCGATTAATTTATACAATGAAATAAGATTACATTTATCTTTAAACTATAGAACACCAAATATGGTATATAAATTAACAGCGTAAATCAATTTTAACCTGTAGCCATATTTCAGGACAAGACATTAAAAACATTAACGAATGATATACAAACTATTATTTATATCAATCACCTTTCTATCATTAATTCTACTTTCCTATACAATCATAAATTTTAAAAAAATAAAATATTCATTCAATATTTTGATTGGTATTTTAAATATTTGGTGTGTTATGACTTACTTATATATCATAATTCAAACTGACTATAATGGTTTATTTACCTTAATTATTACTATTTTTTCAGTTATCTTCCATTTTGGATATGCCTTACCAAAGGTTAAAACAATAGAAGTATTTTCGATTGGGATAGTATGGCTTTCTACATTATTGTCATGCTTATTGTGTTTTTCTGGCATGGGAGCTATAATGATTATTCTAATACAACCAATAAGTTATTTATTCGGATCTTATCTCTTAAAAATTAAAAATAAGAATATTAATATCCCTCTTTACATTAATTTAATAATTACCTGGGGATTCTTCTTTTTAACGTCAGCTTGGGTTTTAACTCACTAATTAATAACTATTGCCAACACAGTATATAAAAAATTGCTATTTTTAGATTAACCAACGGTAGTTGCTCGTTTGCTAGCTTCTGATTTTGCTGCCCCCCCCCGCTAGCGCTCGTTTGCAACGAGTGCCGTCAACAATAAGCCTCCCACAACTTTTCAACATACTACAATCAATAGCAACACCCAACTATAACAATAAGTAATTTTGTAATGTAAAACAATTCATTATGAAATTCACAACCTACTACAGCAACCTCATTAAGGCAAACGGCGTCCCACACCTCAACGTCAAACAACACGCACATCTCATGAACATCATTGTCCTAGAGGCAGGGATGGCACAACTAGAAAAACTCAAATGCGAAGGACAAAGCCATGTCAATAAAACCAAGACCCTGTACGATTTAGAAAACAAACTTCAACACCTTACACAAAAAGAATCACCAGAAGCGATAATGCGCAGTAGAATAGAACAATCGCAATAAGCCCTCTCAAGCGTAAGTTAGAGCGTCGTAACCAGCCATATAAAATCCCGTACAATTTCATGATGAGCATATGATACTGGTCGTCAACCTTCCGACATTATATTTTTTATGGTCTTTTTTTGCTGAATTGCTCCATAAACCAATAGATCTAATTTTCATGGTAACCATGGTTGTCAGGAAGATTCAACTTATTAATAAATTCATGCCATCTAGGATCATCATACATGATTTTAAATGAAGGATAAGCAAGTGCTTCTAATAATACAGGATCTTTAATTTCCAATGCCTTATTTAACCATGTAAATGATGCATCCTTATTCCCACGGAAGGCATATAAATCGGCCAAATTTGCTGGATCGCTAATAGCATATTGTTTGATAAACTCCTCAAACAGTGCGTCGGCACGTTGCTTCTCACCCTTGGCAAAATAAACAAAATTCATACCGTAGATATGAAAAAAATCATGAGTCTCTAGTTCAATTTCCTTTACAGCTTCATCATATCGTCCCTGAGCAATTCGAACTTTCGCCATCATATAATGAATGATCTGAGAATTTGGATAGTAGGTTATAAATGTTTCAAAGGCCTCTTCCGCTTTATCAATTTGTCCCAATTTATAATAATTAAATCCCAGATTATAAAAATTGACATAAACCAAAGGATCTAATGCAATAGACCGTTTTAAAAGTTCAACCGATTTATCAATATCTCCAAAAGTTATATTTGCAGCTGTTCCTATAATGATCGCATCGTATGGGTCCAATGCTAATGCCTTATCTCTATTCTTGGCAGACGCTTCGAAGTTCCAATCAAGATACTGAAGGCTCGCTAACGTCATATAATTATCTCCAGAACTAGGATCTAGTTCCACGGCCTTTTCCGCGGCTTGTATACCTAGTGGTATGCCTTCTTCATAGCTTCTTATGTTAAAATTATACATCCCAGTGTGATATATACTTGCCAATAACCGCCAAGCATCTGAATAATTTGGATCGACCTGTATAGCCTCCTTGATTAATTTTTCGGCTGAAAGATAGGTCGTTTTGGTATTTTGGTTCGATAAATGACGTGCTTTTAGATATAAATTATAAGCCTCTGTCTTTGGGCTTTTGGAAACTCTTAGTTCACCTAAAATTCTCAATTGCAATTGCTCACTAACATTAGATGCAATTTCATCTTGAATTTTAAAAATATCGTTCATTGGTCTGTCGTAGGTTTCAGACCAAATCTGGGAGCCATTAGCCACATCAATTAATTTTGCAGTAATTCTGAACGTATTGCCAGATTTCCTGATACTCCCTTCTAAAACATGATTCACTTTTAAGGCTGTCCCTATCTCATTTGCGGTGACCTCCTTATTTTTAAAGGAAAACGATGACGTACGACTGATGACCTTTAAATTTGGAATCTTCGCCAGTAAATTTAAAATCTCCTCACTAATACCATCAGAAAAATATTCCTGATCCTGCTCTTGACTCATATCTGCAAATGCCAATACGGCTATTGACTTATCCTCAACATCAATAACATCTACACTATGTTTTTTGCTAGAAGTACTATTTACCTGTTGGCTCTTTATTAAATTTATAGTCAGCAATACTATGGCAATACCAAGTGCTACGATAATTATTATATTGAGTCGATTATTTGTTTCTGGTGTAATCGATTCTTCCTGTTTAATACTTACGGTTTTTTTTATGCCTTCAGGGGTGATCTCATAAACCCAAGCAAAAACAAGCCATAATGGGAAACCAATGATAAGAATAACCAAAAGTAATTTCATGACAAATGCGGGTGCCTCAATAGTAGGAAGTATAATAGACATTACCTGAATAATCACCCAGCTCACAACCACATAAGCTAAAGCCGATTTAATTACATTACGCCGCTTGAGTTCACTATAATAATTTTTTAATTTCATAGGTCGCCAGTTGAATTCTAAAATTACAAAACTCTTTCTTATAAAAAAAGTTCCCGTTACTTCGGTCGGGATTAGCTGTCCGCATAAATTTTTATGCACTCCACTTAAAAAATTTGGCCTGAAATATAAAACACAAGACGATCAGATCCCGCACAAGTTCGGGATAAGCGAAATTCACAATTTTGAATACGCTGAGCTTTTCAAAATTGGAATCCTGCTTACATATTTCTTCTATACTGCCCTCCAACCTCAAACAAAGCCTCCGTAGTCTGCCCAAGCGAGCACACCTCATGAACATCATTGTCCTAGAGGCAGGGATGGCACAGCTAGAAAAACTCAAATGCGAAGGACAAAGCCATGTCAATAAAACCAAGACCCTGTACGATTTAGAAAACAAACTTCAACCCCTCGCTAGCGCTCGTTTGCAACGAGTGCCATCAACTGCCAGCCACAGTCTATTAAATCCCAAAAAAATTCCCTATTTTTAAGTAGTCAAAAACCCTATACCATGTGCTACGACATAAAAGTAGGTCTCGAAACCCAATTGCGAAGAGCAATCCTAAAAGGCGACCGCACTGCCGAAGAGGAAATCCGTGAACGCCTCATCCCCTTAACCGATTTGCCACTGTACCATGTCACAGGCTTCAGCCATCCCGATATGCTCATCTACACAGACCGCTCCCCCGACTTCCCCGAAGTCGCAACTTGGGGTTTGGTCCCCAATTGGGTGCGCGACGAAGCGCAAAAGAAAAAATCTTGGAACAGCACCCTAAACGCACGTGGCGAGACCATTTTTGAGAAAAACTCATTCAGAAGTGCCGCAAAAAACAGCCGTTGCCTTATTTATGTCGACGGGTTTTACGAGCACCACCATTTTCAAAAAAACACCTATCCATTCTACATCCACAACAAAAGCGGAGAGCCCATGATTTTAGCAGGTCTGTATAGCGAGTGGCAAGAACCAGGAGCCGTGGGTAAAATCAATACCTTTTCAATTGTCACCACGACAGGCAATCCGCTGATGGCAAAAATACACAACAACCCAAAACTGGAAGGCCCACGCATGCCCTTAATTTTACCCGAAGAATTGGCAGACAAATGGCTTATCGATTATAATGACGAATTGGATAAAAAATCCTTGGAAGAATTGATACTAGAATACCCTGCCGAAGAACTGGACGCTTACCCTGTGCAACAAATAAGGGGCAAAAATGGCAGTGGCAATGTAAAGGAAGCCTCAGATCCATTCGACTACCATGAATTGGAACATTTTTAGCAGGGCGAATGATAGCCGTATATAAAAACTGACTTGAGAAAAGTTGAACTTGATAAGCTTGGAGACGGAACAATATTGATTTATAACGGAGCAGATATTTTACATAAATTGGATAACACAGCTAGATTAAACATTTGGATTGACAATATACCATTAGGACAGATTCGACCGAGTGAATTCGTTATAATAAATCTCAAAGATGGAAAATATCAGTTCAAAGCATTACATATTGATCTTGTAAATATGAGAAGCACGCACGATGTGGAAATTGACAAGAATACTAAAATAATTAAAATCAAACCTACTATTACATCAAACAAATTAACGGTGACCAATGAATTACCAAAAAGGTTTGAAAAATTTAAGTATGCAGAAAAAAGATGACAAAAACTATCCCGATAGCTATCGGGACGATAGCTATCGGGAACAACGATTGCCGTCAAAGTTTGGCAACGCGCAAAGATTGTCAAGCATAAAAATTAGACCGATCTATCAACGAGCAACCTATGGAATCATTGAGAGACTTTATAAAACATACATCTAAAAAAAATGATTGAAACCATAACGAACCACTCAACTAATCTTGTACAAAAACCTTGCAAACAAACACTTAACAGATACGCCATAGATTGCCTTAAAAAGTCTCCACGACTTCTTCAACCACAAAAAACCCATCATGTCCTTGACTTTGATAAAGAGGCATAAATATGTAATCATTCCATTCGCTCACTATCTCTTTTCCATTTTGATGGGCTAAAACTTCTCCTTTTTTCAATTTTTGAAAATTTTCAAATCCTGGTTTCATTTCAAAGGAATCAGTCGCTGTTAAGCCATGCCGATATTTTATTTCAAAGGTTTTTTGCTGTGTTCTTTTTTCAGAAAGCATTCTGGCTGTTTCTGGATATTCTGTCAAATCATTCAAATCGAGATTACAGGCATTCTGAATTGCCAACCAAATTATTCCTTCGTGATGTTCTACGGCATCTTTGCTTATATGTTGGCCACCTTCAAAAACGAAGCCCGTCACGCCAATTCTACTTTCGTAATGATCTATACACCCCAAGACAATATCTGAAAAACCACGGATGATATAGGTAGGGAAACAATGCGCCCAAGCATCATTGTCATTAACTTCCTGAACCGAAATATACGGCTCGCTAGCGGAAGAGGTTGTGTGGCAATCCACAAAATAGCGTTTTGTGTATTCCTTTTCCTTATAACTTTTCAAAACCTCAATGATTTCAAACATCTCTTTTTTCTCGTGGCTATCCGCTACGTGGGACGCTATATTTTTCTTGGTCCACGTTCTGTTTAAATCTTCATCTATGTAGCGCACATTGTTTTTAAGGGCTTCTTTGTTCCCGGCAACACCCACCACAGTACCTTCAATTTCAACGTTATCATCATTTAAAATTTTAAATACTTTCTTTAAAGCAATTACTCCACTTGGTTCATTGCCGTGAATGCCTCCTGTTATAAAAAGTAACGGACCTCTTTTGTTGCTTGTATATTCTCCTATGATTCTATTGATATCTTTCAATTTGTAATTTTTAAATATGCAACCTATACATTAATCCATAGTGGCTAACACCCTGTTGCTTAAGCTGTTTTTATAATACTTTCTGTATTCCATTTTTCGCTCTATGGCTTCCATCACGGCATTCGTAAAATCGGGAAGGCCAATATTTGGACAGTAACTTAAGCCTCCTGGACTCAACACATTTATTTCAATAAGTTTGTCGTCCACTACATCGAGGCCAACGAAAAACAGTCCGTCGCGTATTAATTTGGGTGCCGTCAATGACACTATTTTCTCAATTTCCGGAGTGAGTTCAGATTTTTTGACTTTTGCACCCAAGGCTATATTACTTCTGAATTCTGAACTGTCACTGTTTACTCTTCCTATGACGGCTTTCTCACCATCTTGTTCCAGAATTTTCCCGTTCATTAAAATCACCCGGACATCCCCTTTACTGACTTCAGGCAAAAATTCCTGTGCAATAATATATCCCTTGGCAGCAATGGTATCTATGATTTGGTTAAGGTTCTTTTTGTCTTTTCCTATTAAATACACGTCCTGTCCTCCAGAACCTTCCAAAGGTTTTAACACCATCTTTTTACCTACTTTTTTCCAGAACTTCAAGATGTCTCTTTTATCCCTTGAAATCAGACTATCGGGTTTTATTTCTGCTGGTAATTCTTCAAAATAAAGTTTGTCTATATAGGCGTGCGACATCGCAAAGGCATCATTGAGCACAAGTACTCCAGACTTTTGTATCATCCTCCCAAATGCAATGCCACTGTGCTCTGCCCAATGCCTGTCTGCCGCTTCTTCGGTGGGATTGTTTCTTAAAAATAGCACATCCATTTTTTCGCATGCTATGGCTTTTTTCTTTAATGTATCATCCTGCACCTGCGACCAAAACGCTTCATTGGTGTCTCCTTTGAGGGATTTTGGTAATTTCTTGCATCGCAGACTTATACCTTCATCACGATTAAATATAAAATCACCCACACTCATCACGAAGACGTCGTGACCGCGTTCGTGTGCTTTTTTTAAGATGACCACACTCGTACCGCAGGTCTCGGTTTTAATATCGCTTAATACAAAACATATTTTCATGGTTCTATTAATTTTGAAAGGGAGATTCCCTTTTTAATGTTATTGATTTTTTCTTTATAATCGCTATTGTTTAGGTAGCGCGGTTTTATTTTAAGCGGTTGCAGGAGTCCTCGGTCTGTTAAGTCCTTTATGGTTGGTAAATGTTTGAGTGCAAATTTTCCTGAAAGTAAAAACTCCAGGTCGCCACCATTCATTATGTATTCTTTTAAATGCACCAGTCCTTTCAAATAGATAACGTCTTTTAAAAAGCCACCACCTTGAAACATCCTAGAAGTGATATTGAATGCCGGTTCTTTTGAAAAACCATAGGTGGTATGCAACAAATTGAACATCGTTGCAAAATCGGCACCATCCAATAATGCCTGACCAGCGATGACGCGCCCTGCCAAAATTCGCAATCTGTTTCCCGAAAGTCCGCCGATAAGATATTCTGAAAGCACGGCCATGCCTTCTTGTAATGCATCATAATCTGCCAAGCCCACCGCTAACTGACTCAAGGGTTGTTGGCTTCCATTATAGTAAGTAAGTGCGTGGGTACCGATCTCATGTTGTATCAGTGCCCTTGCGTCTCGTTCGGTCAATGTGTAATCTGCGGGTAGATATAGTTCTCCTTTAGAAACCATGATGATATTTACATCCTTTCTAATATGAACTTTACAGGTGAAGTCGGGCGCTTGCTCACGGAAAAAGTCAAATTCTTCTTCTGCCAACTTGGCAAATTCTTCGGCATTCAACATTTTTTCAGTGACGTCGTCTGTGTTTTCAGGAATATTCTGAAGAATCATTTCTGCCTCCGTCACGATGTTTTTTTCAAGTCCTTTATACAGCCTCACACTGCTGTAGAAAAAATTTTTTGAACCACGCTCTTTTAGCATGGTGAGTTGTTGGTCAATTTCCTCCCGCTTTTCATCGAAGAGATAGGAAAGCGCAGGATCGTCAATTTCCTCTATGCGAAGATTGTATAATTTCCGCTTTAAAATGTCCGGATCTATAGGAAGCAATCGATAATGATAGGATTCAATATCCTTAAAATGTGATTTGAAAAAACCATCTCTCAAGGACTGAATGTTAACAGGCGCCACCAAAAGCAAAAACTGGTAACTATTTTCAATTTCGGTAAGTTTTTTATCTATCTTAAAAACTTCCTTATGTATTTTACGCTTTCCGAGTGCCGAATAACTTGCCAATTTTGAGGAGGTCTGTATCCTTATGAATTCATAAACGGATTTTTGAATGGCTTTGGCAAAATGGTTTCTAAACTTTTTGAAATAAAGTGGGTATAATTTTTCTGCTTCATTAAAATAAACAGGAGGCACTTCCAAACCTATAAATGTGCCGCCTCGGTTTTTGATGTCTTCAATACTAAAAAATTTTTCATCAGATTCCGGCCGTCTGTCTTTCGTCTGTTCTACACGTGCCGAAAGTTTAATTTTGTATTTCTTACTTTTTATTTTTTCAAGTTCTGCTTTTAATACATCTAGGGAAACCGGTAATTTATGGGAAGGTCCTTTAATTACAAATTCTGTGCTTTCAGCATGTCCAGTATAAACTTCAATGATAATAAAGGTGCCAAAGCGTGCAGACATTTTTTCCGTGAGCTCATTGACATAGTTTTTAAAATAGTGAAAGTCACCATCACCAATTATCAAATAACTGGCACCTGTACGCGCCAATCTTTGGGTCACAGTGTCGTTCGACACTTGTCTATAAATCATCAAAAAGGGCACGTCATGTTCTAAAAACAAATAGCCATTGTGCGGTAGATCCTTTATGGTCGTACCACCATCTTTTAATGTCGGAACGAGTTGTTCATTTTCAGCTGTTGCTGAATACTTCATGAAAATTAATTTTTAATTTCTAAATACTTTTTTCTAAATTACTCTTAAGATAAAAAAATCAGACGAGTGTGGTGGTGGGTTTAGAATTTATTTAACAAAGGAATGGGGTGCGCAGTTATGACTGTAGGATTCGATTTTGCATATAATTCCTTAAAAATTTGATGGCTATTGCAAACCTGAAACAACAGGGTACTTATGACACCAGCCAAGCGAACTGGCTGAAAGCAAAATCCGAACAACAAGTCCAGTCCCGATAACTATCGAGATTCTATCTATCTGCCAACCAACAGATTCAGTTTATATTTGCTAAATTAGTTGCTTAAACAACGCAACTAATCTTATACCAAAGGTTGTATACAGCAAAAAAAACTAAAAATGGATAATTTTGATTGGACTTCTTTCACTAAAGAGATCCCTGTAAATTCTACTATTTCAGAATTGTATAATGCGTGGACTATTCCTCAAGAATTAGAAAAATGGTTTTTAAGCAAGGCATATTTTGAAAGTCCTAATGGAAAAGCCGTTAATAAAAATGAGAACATTAACCAAAATGACATTTATGAATGGTCTTGGTTTTTGTTTGACATTACTGAAAAAGGAAAAATTTTGGAGGCAAATGGTATTGATCTACTGAAATTCACTTTTGCAGGTGATTGTATCGTTGAGGTTAGACTAATCCAAAATGTAGATAATGTAATTGTAGAATTGACACAATATAATATTCCAACAGACAATCAGTCAAAAAAAGGCATCAGAATTGGTTGTGACTCCGGTTGGTCATTTTTTCTTGTAAATCTAAAGTCTATTTATGAAGGTGGAATTGATCTGCGGAACAAAAACGAAAACTTAAAAGGAATGTTGAATAATTAAAAAAGGCCAGTTTCCAAACGCTAGCCCTCGTCCCGATAGCTATCGGGACGAAAGCTATCAGGAGCAACGAGTGCCCGCAAAGATTGTCAAGCATAAAAACTAGACGGATCTACCAACGAGCAACCTATGGAATTATTGAGAGACTTTAAAAAAAATTTACATCTAAAAAAATGATTGAAGCCATAACTAACAGCTCACAAGAAAGCAGAAAACTACCACATAAAATTCTGTCGTAAATGATTGAAATGTCTCAACAAACCCCATCACTAGAATAATTTACACTGGATCCCACACTAAAGAAGATGACCTATCAAGACGTAACCACTTCCAATTTGTAGCCAACTCCATGCACATTCACCAACGAAATATGAGGGTCTTTTGCCAGCTTCTTACGGAGTTTGGAAATATACGTGTCTAGACTTCGTCCTACAAACACTCCTTGGTCTTCCCAAACGGTCTTGATAAGAAACTCCCGTTTCACGATGGTATTTGGCTGCACACTAAAGATTTGCAACAACTCACATTCTTTTTGGGTAAGTGGAATAATGTGATCCTCATGCACCAATTGCCGCTGTTCTATATAAAACTTAAAGTTGTTAAGCACAGTATAAGCATGCGCCTCTGAAGTTAAAATTGTAGGTTTATTTTTAGACTGATACACCAATCCCATCCCGATGAATCCAACCAACAGCAAAGAATATAAAGGATAATGGGTATACGCAATCATTTCATCTTGAGGTTTGGTAAAAATCACTTGGATGGTATAACAACTCAATGGCAAGTCACGTCCTGCACAAGGCACGATGTTTTCGATGGCCTTTTGAGAATTTTGAAAACTATAAGCGACTTCTCGGGTCGCACATGCCCTCACTTCGGTGATATAGTCCGATGGCAATTTGGAGGTTCCAATACTTTCATTGATGAATTGCACCAAATCATTAGGCTCCACATAAAGATCGGTACCAAAGGAAAGTTCGTAACGATAGTCTCCCAAAGAGAGGATAGGTTTCACTAAAGAGGTACTGTCTTGGTTGGCCAATAACAATTGATTCCCAGCATCCCGTAAAGCGATTTTCACGCGCTCATCAAAATGCGACTCTGGTACATCAGATTGATATCCTAATAGGGTGAGGGCAACAAGCCCCATAAGTGGCAGTATAATATAAAGCTTACGAAAGCGCATTCTTAAAAAGGTAAGACATGTTAAATGCGTCAATTTACAACTTTTTGCACTTAATTTACAATTTTTTCACATCCTAAAGTGCTGTGCCTTCATAGTTTTGACAAAAAACAACACATCATGAAAACACAATTTTTAGTTTGTATTACACTTTTAATGTTCACTTACAGTAGTGCTCAAAACATGTTAAGCGCGAACGAATTTCCAATGGATCCTTCCAAAAGCCTTCTTAATTGGCATGGAAGCAGCCTGTTTCAGATCAATGACCACGATGGCACGGTTAAATTCTCAAAAGGCTATCTCAAAATAGAAAAGAATCAACTTTGGGGTGGTAGCTTTGAGATCGATATGACGACCATCTATGTCAATGACGATGGCCCCAACAATGAATTGGGTAAACATCTAAAAAATGAAGACTTCTTTGAGGTTAAAAAGTATCCTACGGCATGGTTGTCCATCCAAAAGGTACATAGGTTAGATAATGGCGAGTTCGACGTAGAAGCGAACCTAAACATCAAGGGTATCACAAAGCCTGTCCTATTTGGTGCCAAACTACAACGTATGGATACCAAATGGCAAATGACCACAAAATTCATCATCGACCGCACCAGATGGAACATCAACTATGGGTCAAAAGGCAGTGATGTGTTCGATCCCATAAAGAATTACAGCATTTCCGATGCCATTAGGTTCGACGTGACTGTGATGACACAATAAATAGCGCTACAAAAAAAGCGTTGTAATTATTTATACGAAATTATGAATTTTAGCATCTTCCTTTCGGAAAACGGTCAAGATAGTATAGTTATACGTTAAAATAGTTGTTTTTATTATGTTGATTGGTGAGTACATTTAACCATCCGATACGTTAATGAAACATAAAGTAATTGATTTTTTAAATCACTAAAAAGAAACATTACAAAGTGGATTCTATTTAAAAGCTCCGATCTTTCGTGAGCTTTTAATAGTTAGGATCGCCTCATAGGTACACGTTTGCAAAGAGTTCTTCAATCCACTTCTAAACCTCAAAATAAAAAACAGTCACTTTCACAATCAATTCAAAGACCTTAAAAAAGCATTCCTTTAGACTAGCGCATTTAAAATAATCCTACCAAAATACGGTCCTATATCTAAAATTTGTTCATCGCTCCAAGATTATATAATGCCATTAACCGTCCAATATTGAATCTTTATACGTATATTAAGTAGATATAACACTAAAACAAAAATCATGAAGTTAGCATTAAAGTTTTTTGTCCTGCTTTTTTTAGTTGGACAACTATCGTGTAAGGACACCAAACAAGAAGAAGCAGAAACCCAAACCGCTCTGGAAGAAATTGAAACAGTAGAGAATACCCTTGAGGAGGCTTCTCAAGAGCTGGACGAAGACCTTGAGGAACTTGAGGATGCTTTGGAAGAATTGGATAGTTTATAATAAATTAAAAATCAATAAGATGAAACAGATAAGAATTTTAATGGCAGTACTTTTAGTAATCGCTTTTAGCGTCAACCAAAAGGCATTAGCCCAAGACAAAAAGCCTGAAGTAAAGGAAAAAATTGACAAGCAAGAGCGCATAATGAAGAAGGAGGTCAAAGAGGAGCGAAAGGAAATGAAAGAAGAAATGCAGGAGAAGAAGGAAGAAATGAAGACCATTAAGGAAGGGCATAAGGAGGAGATTAAAGAAATTAAGCAAGATCGTAAAGACAAAATTGAAGCCATCAAGGATCAAAGCGATGATGATGGAGCTATGCGTGATAACCAAGGCAAGAAAGAAAAAGCAAAAATGAAATCGAATAATGGTAACGCTTATGGTAAAAACAAAGAAGGTTTAGTAGGGCGTGAATTCGGTCAAGCAAGAGCTGCCGAAGCGAGAACACAAATAAAAAACCATGAAATGGAACTACAAGAATCTGAAACAAAAATAATGAGTATCAGAGAGCGTCTTGAAGCTGCATCGAAGCGTTTTGAGAAAGAGAGAGCAGCAAATGAAATTACTGATGAAGAGTATGCTTTGAGAAAACAAAAAATCGCAAATGCCAAAAACAAATTAAGAAAAGCAGAGCAGACTTTAGAGAGAAATAGAGAAGTGGTCGTTGAGCAAAATAAGAAGCTCTCAAGCCTTTTTGAGAAAGAATAGCAAAAGTATAGCGTTTAGAAAAGGTGTTTTTTAACACCTTTTTTTATGCGTCAATAATTTTAATTCATTTAGTTCGTATCGATTCGATATTAGTTTCCGTTATATTTTGAATTCCTATCACATTTCGACATAGTAACTTCAGAACAACACCTAATATATCTACTTAAAAAGCGAAGCCCAAAGTAAAAATCACACGGTCGCTCTCGTCACTTATATAATATCCGATGTTAGCGGTAAGGGCTCTAAATCCGTTTATAAAAACAGCACCACCATAACTGTTATGCCACTGCTCGGAGGTGTCGCTATCTACCCAAACACGACCGTAGTCAAAACCAGCAGAAAGCCCCAAACGTATTGGGATAAAGTTTGTTCTAAACTGGTAAACACCCACGCGCAAATCTGTACTTTGATACAATGCGGTTTTCCCATTAAAACGCTCATTTCTGAAGCCTCTTAAATCGTTGTTTCCACCTAACGTGGCAGCATGATAGAACTCATAGTTGTCACCAAAATTCATATGCGCACCTATCTTTGTCGCTAGTACGGCGGCACCACTAGGATGCAATGGATAATCAATAGATAGGGTAGGTTTTAAATAGCTAAACTCGTTCTGATACTCATCGATATTTGTTTTGTAACCTGCTACAACGTCAAACTGAAATCCTCTGCGAATGAAAGCAATCTCGCCACTTTTATTTTTATACTGAAATGCGGCTTCCGCACCTGCATACATCTGCTTTTCAAAAACAATGTCTGATGGGATAAATAGATCATCTGTAACACCATTTGCATCTCGTTCTACATCCAGAGATTCTAAAATAGGACCAAAACTCATCTGTAATCTGTCTTTTCTATATTTTAAAGAAGGCGCAACATGCCATTGACGGATGCGCACACGGTTAAAATCAAGGCTCGTAGCATCCTGGTCATAAAATGTCTCATTGCCAGTACCAAAGTAGTTTATCGCATAATTCGGACTGGTGTACCGAAGATCCAAAGCAAAATTCCAATTATAAAAGAAATGTGCAAACTCACCTGAATAGATCAATTCGAAACCACTGGTAGCCGCATAATATTTTGCCGTAAGGGTTTGCTCTGTAGAAAACGGATTATTTGCAAGACCATAGGTGGTATAGGTACCCCTTAAGCCAGCATTAAAACCGGTATCAGGGTCAAAGCCTAATGAAGGCAAGGTTTTATATGCATCAAGTTTCCTAGACGCATCATTATAAGTGTTAATGTCATAACTATCCACCAACCACTTCCGAGTTCTCGAATAGGTAAAAGTGTTTTCCTTGCCTTTATAGTCGTAAACTTTTGCGGCACGTGTGTTTTCAAAATTATAAATATCGTTGTTTTCGCCTCCTAAAATCTTTAAAGCAATGTATTCGTTTCCATCACCAACTATTTTAAAGGTATCTTCATCGTCAAGACCATACAACCAGATTTCTTTTGTTAAGGACTTATTGTAGGTTCTTTCAAAAAATGGACCCTCTTCGGTAGTAAGTTTTATAGTGGTCTCACCATTGGGCTTGCGGGTGATCAAGAAATCATCTTTGTCTTCAGTACCCAAAATAATCTGATGACTCATCAGATAGTCGTAGTAACGTTTGGCGATGGATGACAAATTATCGCGACGCGCTTTTAGAGCTTTTTTAATAGCATCGATACTTTTATCCTGTGCAGCTTCGGGCAAGGTTTTAAATGCCTCCTCGATAGTTTGATCGGTTAAATTGTTCTGGATAAACTGTACTTGTTTTTCCCAATCTTCCCAACTAATTTCCTTAAGAAATGCCTGATCAAGCGGGTAGGCGTAGCGGCTCATCCATTTGACATTATCAACATCAGCATCGTAAGGCTCCATAGAACGGAAATCAATTAAGCCTATTTTTAAAATACTTAACAGGAGTCCGTCATATCTTGGGAATGCCTGATCGCGGTCGCGACGAATGGTTTTGTATAAAGTAGTCCCATCATCCCGCTTGTAAGCAGACCAGCGCCATTGATCGTAATGACGGTCATAATCACCAATCACAAAATCCATCAAACGCACTTTTAAGAAGTTAGGCTCATCAACTTGACTTTTCTTGGATTTTCTGATTTCTGCCAATAAATCTTTCGTGCTGATAATATCGTCTGGATTTCCGAAACGGGCAAAAGACTTATTCTCATCGCCTGCGTGCGCTTCAAACATGTAGAGTTTATTCCCATAATCTTCGTTGTAAATGCCCAGTCGTTTTTGTTTAGGAAGGTAATAGATTTTTGGCTCGGCATTATAGATATTCAGACTATCAAAAATAGGATTCAGGGCAAAAGGTGCATACGGATGTGCAGTGGTATAAAAATCCTGAACGATATCTTCTGCGATGGTATTGCTCATGATATCTCTGACGTAATGGTCTTTTATTTTAGACTGAATGAAACGTGTGGCACTTTTACGCAGTTCGCGGGCAGTATACTCGTGTTCCTCATCATCAATAAGACGAATAGATCGAGATTGATTGCCACCACCTTCTGAAATAGCACGAA
>JAGXIE010000034.1 GCA_024635765.1 Flavobacteriaceae bacterium
AATATCTCATTAGTGTTTTTTGTAGGATAAATTATAAGGTTGTCAATTTTATGGCCGCCTTTTTTTCATACTCTATTTTTTTTCGTTAAAAAAGGATAGAATATTAAAAAAAAATAATTACTTTGGTAATCGATTACAATAATGTAATCGATAATTTAAAACTTATTATAATGAAGAAAAAATTACATTACTTAATTTTACCAATCCTGTTTTTTACATTGGGACTAAATGCTCAAAATAAAGTATGGGATTTTGGCAATGACACGGCTAATTGGCCTGTTAACCCAAATGCAATAACTGTTGACACGACCGTTGATGGCTTAACTCAAGTTCCTGGTGGTGGTTCAAGTTTTGGAATAATTGAACCAAATAGTGCAACTTGGTTCGCTGGGACCGATCAAGAGTATACAAGTATTAATAGATGGAAAAGTGGAGGTAATAGTGGAATAGATCCATCTGATGGTACCACCTTTTATCCTACAAGACGGTATTTGACTTTTCCGGTTGATGGTCCGGTTGCTGTGAAAATTTGGTTCAGACAAGGTGGTACAAGTCTTCCTCGCGACCTTTGGGTGACGGATGGTACTGCAGAAGTAACGCATTATATTGGGTTAGGTGATACTGATCCACAATATATCGAGGCTAATTATACTGGTGCTGCTGGAAATCTCTTTGTATTATTTGCTGGTAATGCTTATAACTTATATAAGCTTGAAATAAGCAATACACTATTGGGAACAAACGATTTAAATACAGTAGTTTCTACAAATATTAGAGCTATAAAAGATAAAATTTACGTTACAAATGTAAGAAGTGGTTCAAAGATTAATATCTATGGCCTTACAGGTGCCTTGATAAAATCATTTGAAACAACTAATGATACTGATTTCAGTTTAAATACAGGTTTTTATATAGCCACAATTACTACTTCAGAAGGTCAAAAATCAGTCAAATTGCTAGTTCAGTAATTCACAATTTACACTAGTCAATGATCTTGGATTAGACTAAAATAAAGATAGTTTTAGACAGTAGTGAACTTTTGTTTGCTACTGTTTTTTTTGCTTAAACTATCTATCAAAATGTGTAAATAATCCAGATTCAATTACGTTTTTATATGGTTAAAAGCAAATTGTTGTCGGCAAATTCTATTGTCAGCTTTTGTTGAACACATCAAAATACGATTCCAAATATCACATAAAATAGGTTTATTTTACGTGACAGTATCAAAGTCAGAAAGATTCCGAGCGATTTCATTCATGTCTATGTTACTAATATGTTAAGAATGTTGATCTTATGTGAAGATAGAGTTAGATAATTTGTTAAATAGATATTGATGAAAGGCAAAAAAAAACCTTCTCGATAAGGAGAAGGTTTAAATGTGTAACAATGTGGAAGCTTACTTTTTTAATATCTTTTTAGTCACACTACCTTGATCAGTTTGTAGAAATATTAAATAGCTTCCGCTACTTAAATTACTCAAGTCTATGGTTGTGATATTACCTTCAATGCTTTTTATGATCTCACCAGTAATATTATAGATCACAACCTTTTCAATTGTAGAATTATGTGAAGCTATAGTTAGATAATTTGTTACCGGGTTAGGATATAAAATCAATTTTGGCAACATTGAATTTTCATTGATGGCTAAAGTAAAATCGGTTTTTATATAATATAAGTTGGCAACACTTCCTTTAGTTATATTATGTACTCCAGCTGGTACATTTGGAATAGTCAATAGTCCATTAGTTGCAGCGTAATTAACCGCGTCAAGTTTAACTGTCCCGTTGAAAGTAGGATCAAGTACTAGCGTTAATGTTGATGCTGATGCTGTTGTATAAGCAATATTTGTTGTTGATTCTAATTTTAGTCTAGCGGTCAATGTCAATCCATCATAGGTAGTAGACCCAGAATTTGAATTCATATTTGCATTAGTAAAAGTGTAGAATGCACTAGACAAGCCCGATAAAGTAAAATTATGTATTTCATCTCCATTTGGTTGTCCATTAATTGAGACGCTTCCTGATCCAGTGACTGGTGTGCCCACTGGACCGCTGGTGGTTACACTAAAACTTACACTAGAGGTCGGGGTTCCGCTGATGGTAACCGTTTTTGCAGTGGCATCTATAGTATAGTCAATGCCTGAATTAGGCAACCCAGTTACAGAGGCATTCGTTGCGTCTCCACCCCAAGTAAATACCATGTCACTAATGGCTGTACCACTATCAACTGTTTGATCATTATTCGCTGGAATGGTAAGTGTTTGAGTGCTTCCAGCTGTGGTAGTATCACCTTGTACTGAGACCAATCCGCTGGTGTACCCAGTTAAAACTGCAAGTAATCCAGCATTTACAGCAGACGACGTGTCGTCAACGGCATTATTAAATGTCCAACTGATATCACCCCCAGAAACACGACCGGAGTATTGCATTACCTTATCTCTCGCCCCTATTGGAGAGTCGATTGTCAATGAGTTTATGTATAATAATGGATCGGTATCAAAATTATTATACGTATTTCCCCCTTGGTAAGAAGTAATGCCACTACTCAAAGTTTCATTCCTCGTTGTAGCAACATAAGCGTCAAATTGTGTAGGATAGCTCACTGGGTCATAGGCAACAAACCGTGTTTCACCACTTATATCATTATTAAATGCTTTAATTACTCCACCATCTTCTCCAGAAAATGTTCCTTGTGCTCCATTAAAGACATCAGTCCCTTGCTTTGAAGTAAGCATTGGATATTTGCAATTACGGAATAAATTTCCTTCCACAAATAAAGATGATCCTTCCGTAGAACCTGCTCCATATTTTGAAATACCATCAAAGTAATTGTTATAAACATGAGCAGAATAAAAGCGAACACGAGGATGACGTGAATCTGAATGATCATACCAATTGTGATGATAAGTAACATATAAACCTGTTGTGGTGTTTTCACTCAACCCTAAAAGATGGCTTTTTCCGGTATCCCAGAAATGATTATATGACATTGTCACATAAGTTGACCTTTTGCAGTCTAACGCTCCATCACCCTTTGCTTGATCTGCATCTCCACCAGATGCACCGTAGAACATGTCACAATTGTGAATCCAAACATGATCGTTGTCCTGTTGCAATCCTAAATTATCCCCTTCATTTGCATTGGTGAGCATAAAACCTAAATTGCGTACTTCAATATTCGTTCCTCTTTTAATTCGAACTCCCCAACCATTAGCAACTGCATCAGATCCAACACCTTCAAAAGTTATCGAACCATTTATATTATTCTCATTTTCAATTACAATATCCCCATTTAACATATAATTTAAATCGGTAATATTCCCAATTAATCGTACCGCTAATGGGCGGTTGTCATCTCCTCTTTTAAATCCGTCCAAAATGTTTTGTAGTCCAATACATGGATTAGTAGTAGCTCCGGTGACATTTAATGATACTGTATTTTTTGAGTTTTCAGTTATATATATAACAACGGCATTGGCTTTTAGAGTTCCGTCAAGATTATAAGCGCCAGGTATGTGTCCGCCGCTATGAGCAAAACCATTTCTGTCGTGAGCTATGACGTCTATACTGCTAGACACTGTGGGAGGTCCTTCAACACTAGCAGTTACAGGAACAACTTTAATAGTGTAGGTTCCTGCTGCTAGACCAATTGCATCAGCACGATAATAGCTACCATAACTGCGTATGAGTTGCGTATCAATTATTTGATCAGTAAGTCCTCCGCCTGTGTAGTAGACATTATAGCTGTCCACTCCCGCAACTGGCGTCCAAGTTACGTAAGCCGATTCTAACCACCCTGTAGATTGGGTTATGGTCACAGTCTGTGCATCTATTTTCATAGAAACAACTATGATTGTCAAAAAAAGTAGAATTCTTTTCATAATAATAGAGTTGATATTTATAGGTTTAGCTTACATTAAAAATGTAATCGATTGCATAAGTAGTCATTTTTTTTGAATACCTCAAATATTTTTCGTAAAATTTGGTTAATTGACAACGAAATCGAATTTAAATTATATTTTGAACTGTTTTAAAGCACAATAATTTCATTTTTTGAAAATTATATATATATTTATGCAATCGATTGCAAATGCAAATAAAATGAATTTACTGAACTGTTTTTTAAGTATTTTGTTACTTTCTTCTACCTTGGCAAGTGCACAGGAAAAAAAAGAGGTCATAATTGACTCTCTTACAAAATTTACAATTGAAAATTGTGTCAACAAATTCAATTTGGAAGGCTCAATAAAAACAAAGTCAGGTTACCAGTATTGGTTTGCTGACAAAGATTTTTTAGATGGTAGAACCCTCAAATTAAGTGTTGTGGAGCCAAGAGAATCAACACATCCGCCGCACAGTCATATAGAAGATGAATTCTTTTTTGTTTTAGAAGGAACTGCAGAATTCTATCTCAATGGGGAAACTGCTATTTCGGGACCATATACGAGTTTTTATTGTCCATCAAATTCCGAGCATGGTATTCGTAATGTTGGTAATACAGAATTAAAGTATCTTGTCATCAAAAAGTATAATTTAGATTAATTAGATGCAACCTATACATACAGCCTTATGTTCTTTTGGGATGAGTGGACACTTATTTCATGCTCCATTTATGGATGTGAATGCAAATTTCAATCTCTATGGTGTTTTGGAACGAACCCAGAATCGAGCACAGAAAAAGTACCCAAACATTAAAACCTTTCGGACCTTAGAAGCTATGTTAGAGGATGATACCATAGAATTGGTCATTCTAAATACGCCAAATATTACACATTACGATTTAGCAAAACAAATTATAAATTCAGGTAAACATGTGGTTGTTGAGAAACCATTTACTGCAACAGTTGCCGAAGCTGAAGAATTGATTAAGTTGGCAAAGGATAAGAACGTCTATCTTTCTGTTTACCATAATCGGAGATGGGATAGCGATTTTAAAACAGTTCAAAAAATTCTAAATCAATGTGTTCTTGGCGATATTGTGGAAGCCGAATTTCATTATGATCGTTTTGAAACCAATTTAAGTTATAAAACACATAAGGAAACACCAACAGAAGCTGTTGGCAGTTTATATGATTTAGGTTCGCATCTAATTGACCAAACCTTACAACTATTTGGAATGCCTTTTTCTGTTTTCGCACATATGGATGCATTCCGAAAAGATTCAAAAGTCACTGATTATTTTGATGTGAAATTATATTACAAAACGCATTTGGTAACTCTAAAATCAAGTTATTTTGTTCGGGAACCCTTACCGGCTTATGTTTTGCATGGGAAAAAAGGTTCCTTTGTTAAATCGAAATCGGACATTCAGGAAACGGAATTGCAAAAGGGGGTAAGGACAAATACTGAAGATTGGGGTTTTGAACCCAAGTCAGAACAAGGTGTGTTGCATATTATGAAAGACGGAACATCCCATAAAGAATCTGTAGTGTCTGAAAAAGGTGATTATATGGCATACTATAATGGATTATACGAAGCGATTCGACATCATAAATCATTGCCGGTTTCGGCAGAAGATGGCATGAAGGTCATCAAAATCATCGAAGCTGCCACTAAAAGCAACAATGAAAAGAGAATTATCGAACTATGAAAAAATACATTTTTCTAATTATATGGCTAATGTCTGTTCAGCTTCAAGCTCAAAAATTGGATAAGTCCTGGCGAGACATCGTTAGCAAAAGTGACTCTATCTGGTTAACATCTGAAGAGGCCAAAACAATTGCCGAAAATGTACTGTTATATCAACGCGAAATTGGTGGCTGGCCAAAAAATATTCAGATGCAACAAACGCTTTCAGCTTCAGAAAAACAAGAATTGCAAGCGCTAAAATCAAGCACCAAAGATGTCACCACAGATAATGGCGCAACCACACAAGAAATGTTGTTCCTATCGAAAATGTACCGTCAAAACCCTGATGAGCGTTACAAAGAAGCATTTTTAAAAGGCGTGGATTATATTTTGGCAGCGCAATATGACAATGGAGGCTGGCCACAATTTTACCCACTCAAGGAGGGTTATTATTCGCATATCACGTACAACGATAATTCGATGGTGAACATCCTCAATCTTCTGAAGGCGCTTATTGATAACACAGATTATTATTCTATACAACCTTCTCGGGAACAACTCAAAAAAGCCGAATTGGCGTTTCATAAAGGCATTGATTGCATCCTGAAAACGCAGTATATACAAAATGGCGTTCTCACAGCTTGGTGTGCACAACATGATGTGGTGACACTAATGCCTGCAAAAGCGCGGGCCTATGAATTACCATCTTTAAGTGGTAGCGAATCTGCAGGAATTGTTGACTTATTAATGCGGATTGAAAATCCGTCACAAGATGTGATTAACTCTGTCAATGCTGCGGTAAAATGGTTTGAAAAAGTTAAAATCAATGGATTACGAGAAGAAAAAATATATAACGAAGAAGGAAAACGAGTTGACAAAATAATGGTAGCTGATGAAAATGCACCAGCAATTTGGGCACGTTTTATGGAATTGGACGATAACACCCCATTTTTTTCTGATAGAGATGGAATCAAAAAATCTTCTATAGCAGAGATTGGTCTGGAGCGAAGAAATGGCTATGCCTGGTATGGGACTTGGCCACAAAAAGTGTTGGATGACTATGTGGAATGGCGAGCAAAGCATATAAAATCACTCTCGAAAAAGGCGAAAGACCACTATTATGTGGTTGTTGCAAAAGACGGCAGCGGCGATTACGAAAACATTCAGGACGCCATCAATAATTCCAAAGCCTTTCCTTATGAAAGAATTACAATATTTATAAAAAACGGGATTTATAAGGAGAAAGTTAAGGTGCACGAATGGAACACAAATATATCCTTGATTGGCGAAAGTAAAGAGAAGACCATCATCACTTATGATGATTATTTCAATAAAATAGGATTGGGCAGAAATAGCACATTTTATACCTATACCTTATTGGTGGAAGCCAATGACTTTATTGCTAAAAATCTCACTATTGAAAACTCTTCTGGGCAAGTAGGACAGGCAGTGGCCTTATCAGTATTTTCCGATAGGGTTGCCATTATAAATTGTAACTTGTTGGGACATCAGGACACGCTTTATGCCTCTGGAATTGGCAAACAATTTTATAAGGATTGTTATATTGAAGGTACAACCGATTTCATTTTTGGAAGTGCGACAGCTTATTTCGAAAATTGCGAAATTCATAGTAAAATGAATTCCTATGTCACCGCCGCGTCAACACCGAAAGATACATTATTCGGATATGTTTTTAAGAATTGTAAATTGACCGCTGACGAAAATGTCAACAAAGTTTATTTAGGAAGACCATGGCGGATTTATGCCCAAACTGTTTTTATCAATTGCGAGATGGGAAGTCATATTTTGTCGGAAGGTTGGCATAATTGGTCAAAACCAGAAGCTGAACAAACATCGTTTTGTGCCGAATTTGAAAACACAGGCGATGGTTTTCAACCGAAAAAGCGTGTTTCTTGGTCGCATCAATTGAAATCTTCAGAAGCAAAAAAATATACGCTTAAAAATATTTTAGGCGAACATAAAAAATCCTCAAACAAGGAATGGTATGAAAGTTTATAGTATTTTGTTGATTTTAGTAATATGCGTGTCCAATAAATCTATGGGGCAAGAAAATGAAAAAATGGGTAATATAACCATTCACAGTATTGGCGATTCTACAATGGCCAACAAACCCATTCCCGATGAAAATCCGGAACGAGGTTGGGGACAACTATTACCGCAATTTTTGACCGATGGAATTACCCTGAAAAACCACGCTGTTAATGGTAGAAGCACACGTAGTTTTATTGATGAAAAACGGTGGGATTCTGTGTATCAACAGTTGAAAAAAGGAGATTATGTTTTTATTCAATTTGGACATAACGACCAAAAAGATAATGATCCGGATCGTTACACAAACCCGCATACTGCATATCGACATAATCTAATTCGATTTGTGAAA
>JAGXIE010000179.1 GCA_024635765.1 Flavobacteriaceae bacterium
CATGCCTTTGACTTGTTGATCTGGAACACCCGGGAAATCATCAGGCCGGGGCGGAGTAATCCAAGAAATAAAAGACCTAAGAAGCCTTATTCGATGAATTACAAACGATTATAACGAATCACTAACTAAACGACATTGATATATATATTATTAAAATGGTTAATATTAAAAGATTATCGATTATTATTTGTTTACAGCTCCTTAGTTTGCATGTATTTAGCCAAATGACTGATAAATGGGGAGATCAGAACGATAACTTCTATTACAATCCTGTGATTCCAGCCGATTATAGCGATTTAGATGCAATTAGAGTTGGAGACGACTTTTATGCAATATCTTCAACCATGCAGTTTTCTCCGGGAATGGTAGTTCTGCATTCCAAAGACCTTGTAAATTGGGAAATTATTGGTCATGTAGCCAACGACCTGACACGCATTTCACCTGAGTTAAACTGGGACAGAATGAATTGTTACGGCAAAGGAATTTGGGCTGGGTCTATAAAGTATTATAAAGGAAAGTTTTGGGTGTATTTCGGTACACCCGATGATGGATTCTTTATGAGTTCGGCTACTAATCCTGCAGGGCCCTGGGAGCCTTTACACAATCTATGGAACGTTGCAGGGTGGAACGATTGCTGTACATTTTGTGATGACGATGGGCAACTCTATTTTATTGCAACAAACTTTGCCCTCGACCCTAAAACCAATAAAAAATATAACATACACTTGTTTAAATTAACCCCCGATGGCAAAAGCATTATTAAGGAGTCCGATTCCATTATTCACCAATCTCATGGCAGCGAAGCAAATAAGCTCTATAAAATTAATGGTTTGTATTATCATTACTTCAGCAGGGTTACCAATGAGGGCCGGGTTATAATGATGGAACGTTCGAAAAATATTTACGGGCCTTACGAAATAAAACAGTTAAACCATGTTGATAAGAAAAAAGACAGGGAACCTAACCAGGGAGGGTTAATTCAGCTCAAAACCGGGGAATGGTGGTTTTTCACCCATCATGGTTCCGGAGGCCATTGGGAAGGGCGTGTTGCAAGTTTATTGCCGGTTACATGGGTCGATGGGTGGCCAATTATTGGTGAAGTGGGTACAGATACCATTGGAAATATGGTATGGTCAGCAAAAAAGCCCATAAAAAGTATAAGCGCACTCAAAATTCAAACCGACGATGATTTTAATGCATCGCAATTGGCCGTTCAATGGGAATGGAACTACCAGCCCCGTAAAGATAAATGGTCGCTTACCGAACGCAAAGGGTTTCTTCGTCTTCACGCATTTACCCCTATCAATCCCGATGATAGCAAAAAGGTTATTTTACGGGCAGGAAATACCATTACGCAGCGGAGTATGCGGACAACCAGCAACGAAGTAACTGTGAAAATTGACATTGAGAATATGGCTGATGGTCAATATGCCGGCATTACGCATTTTTCGACAATTAGTAATAGCCTGTTTGGCGTAAAACAGTTAAATGGAGTTAAGTCATTGACATACAGTAACAATGGAAAGGATACCACGGGCATTACAATTACAGGTAAGTCAATATGGCTGAAATCGACCTGGGGATACGAAGGAATTAGCAGTTATGCGTGTAGCCTCGATGGTAAAACATACATTCCGTTTGGTGATACTTACCAATTAACATGGGGCAGCTACCGTGGCGACCGGATTGGAATTTTTAGTTTTAACATCAGGGAAGACAAGGGTTTTGTAGATGTTGATTGGTTTAAGTATCAATATTGAGTCTCCCCGGGGTAACCAACTTACGATTAAAAAAAAAGAAACAAATGAAGAATAGTAACTCAGAAATAAAAATTTATGCTGTTTTAGCAATTGTTTTTATCTTTTCCGGATTTCATTCCTTTGCTCAACGACAAATGGAAATGTTAGACAGGGGCGTTGTTGCAGTTTGTACACCCGGCGATTCAGCTTTTATCAGCTGGCGTTTACTGGGCACAGAACCCGACGAAATTGCATTTAATCTTTATCGTAAGAGTGGCAACGAAAAACCGGTCAGACTCAATAAAAAACCAATCACTGAAAGCACAAATTTTCAGGATGGCAAACCAGATTTCTCGAAAGACAATTCCTGGTTTGTAAAAGCAATCCTGAAAGGTAAAGAGCTGGAAGCCGGTAAATCGTTCACAATAAAAGCCAATTCACCGGTTCAGCAATACATCAATCTTCCGTTAAAAACCCCGGAAGGATATTCACCAAACGATTGTTCTGTGGGCGATCTCGATGGCGATGGCGAGTACGAAATTATTCTACACCAAACAGGCAGAGGCATTGACAATCCAAGGCCGGGAATTTCAGATATACCCATTTTTCAGGCTTATAAAATGAATGGAACTTTATTGTGGGAAATCAATTTAGGAAAGAATATTCGGGAAGGCGCTCATTATACACAATTTATGGTTTTTGATTTGGATGGAGACGGCATTGCTGAATTTGCCTGCAAAACTGCCGATGGAACAATTGATGGAAAAGGAACGGTGATTGGCGATTCAACCAAAGATTACCGAAATTTAGATAAAACCAGCGGTACATTTTATGGTAAAGTTCTGGATGGCCCGGAATATTTCACCATTTTCAGTGGAAAGACCGGCGAAGCTTTGGCTACAACCGATTATATTCCGAACCGCTATCCGCTGGATGGCTGGAATGGCCACGGTGGAAATGGTGGAAGTGATTCAACAGGAAATCGTGTTGATCGTTTCCTTGCCTGTGTGGCTTATTTGGATGGAGTTCATCCGAGTGTGGTGATGTGCCGGGGTTATTATGGCCGGTCGGTACTTGCAGCCTGGGATTGGCGCGACGGAAAACTCACTTCACGTTGGGTGTTCGATAGCATGGATGGCGAAAATCCGTTCTCAGGACAGGGCAATCACAACCTGAGTGTAACCGATGTGGATGGAGATGGTAAAGACGAAATTATTTACGGTTCGATGGTGGTAGACGACGATGGTCACGGATTGTTTTCAACAGGTTTTCGACATGGTGATGCGATCCACGTTGGTCAGCTTGATCCGAATCGTCAGGGAGTTCAGGTTTTTGGAATTCATGAAATAGAAGAAGGAACTACCGGTCCCGGAGTAGCTGTTTATGATGCTGGAAATGGCGAAGTCATCTTTCAGGGGAATATGAATAAAGATGTTGGTCGTGGGGTTGCCGGTGATATTGATCCTTCAAACCGTGGCGCTGAAATGTGGTGGTCAGGATCAAACGGCCTGTTTAATTTAAAAGGAGAACGACTTGGTGATGCGCCTCGTTCAACCAATTTCCTGATTTGGTGGGATGGTGATCTGAGTCGGGAATTACTGGATAGAAATCACATCGATAAATACAATGTTGGCAGGATTTTCACTGCCGAAGATTGTAGGTCTAATAATGGCTCAAAGTCAACACCAGCTTTGAGTGCCGATTTATTTGGTGACTGGCGCGAGGAAGTCATCTTCCGGACTGAGGATAATCAGAATCTGAGGATTTATACCACAACAATTCCAACGAAACATCGTATTTATACCCTGATGCACGATTCTCAGTACCGGTTGGCAATCGCCTCACAAAATGTAGGTTATAACCAACCTCCAAATACCAGTTTTTTCCTGGGTACGGATATGAAGAAGGTGCCAAAACCAACTATTGTTTTAGTAACGAAGAACTCTAATCTCAAATAATTTAGAAACAATGATAAAACTGAAATTAAGTCATCTACTCATCTTTTGTTTTGTATTTTTCCTGACGGTGAATCCTATTCAGGCTCAAACAGGTAAAGAAACTTCCCGAAAGGTTTTGAATTTTGATCAGGATTGGCGATTTCTGAAAGAGGATGCCAATGGAGCAGAAGTTCCTGCATTTGATGATTCAAAATGGCGGAAATTGGATGTTCCCCACGATTGGAGCATTGAAGGACCCTACAATAAAGAAAACCTAACCAGTCGCGGAGGTGGATATTTGCCATCCGGAATTGGCTGGTACCGCAAAAGTTTTACAGTCACCGAGTCCGATTCCAAACAAAAATTCTTTATCGAATTTGATGGGGTAATGGCCAATAGCGATGTCTGGATCAATGGATTTCATTTGGGGAAACGGCCTTATGGCTACATCAGTTTTAGCTACGACTTAACCGGACATTAAAGGCTCGTGGAAATTTTGAAGTTGCTATAAACTGGCAAAATAAGCAATTAAAAGAAGCTAAAATCACCTCATTAGCTGGTGGCCTATTAAAATTGAGAACGGCAACACCCATAAAAATTAAAGGAATAGCAGCTGAATCAGTAAAATCAGAGATGGGTTATATCACCAGCTTTCAAACTAAAAAAGGAAAAACGTATATCATCAATTAGCAAATGAAATACAAGTACAGCACAAGTCGAAGTAGAAAAGCGAAAATAAATATGCTCAAAGGGTAAAAATAAAAAATGTAAATCAAGTTAAATAATGAGAAATTCTTTGCAAAAAACACCAAAATACATAAGCATTATCTGCTTTTTCAGTTTGATTTCTGCGATGGCTGTTGCTCAACCTAACAACCAAAAACCCATAGAAAATAATGGTTTAAAGGGGGATTTAGGTGTACATGATCCGGTAATGATTAAGGGTGGGGATACCTATTACGTTTTTGGTACTGGGATATCAGTAAAAACATCAAAAGATAAAATCAATTGGACAAATGCGGCGGGTGTTTTTGCTAAGGATGCTCCTTTGCCATGGTGGAAAAATGATATTCCAGAGCATAATGGGCATATTTGGGCTCCGGACATTCACTATAGAAACGGCAAATATCATTTATATTATTCTGTTTCTGCTTGGATGAATTTTAATTCCAGTATCGGCTATTCCACTAACTCTACTTTGGATATTACAAATCCTGATTATAGGTGGGAAGATCACGGTCAGGTGATCAGTTTTAAAAATGGAGGAGAAGGTGTTAATATGATAGATCCCAATGTCTTTGTGGATAAAAACGGAAAACTGTGGTTATTATATGGTTCTTATAAATCGGGATTGAGAATGGTTGAACTTAATCCTGAAACGGGTTTATTAAAGAATGAAAACCCAGAATTAATCAAATTAACTTCACATTTAGGGGAAGGTGTTTTCTTGATTAAAGGCCCAAATTACTATTATATTTTCGCTTCAAGAGGGAAATGCTGTGCTGGCATAGAAAGTACCTATCAAATTGTGATGGGTCGTTCTAAAAATATTGAAGGACCATATTTCAATAGAGAGGGAGAAAGTTGGATGGACGATAAATATAGCATTTTCTTAGAAGGGGATACCTCAGAACCAGGTAGAGGGCATAATGGTGTTTTTGCTGAAGGAGACAGCACTTTTGTGGTTTTCCATGCCTATACCCGTTCCCAAAATGGTCAGTCTCTGCTAAATATCAAACCATTATATATTACTGCTGATGAATGGCCATCTATTAATATCACAAAAAAACTTTTCAAAATAGATGATTTTGAAAAGAACGTTTTTCAAGGGAAATAAATAATAAAATAATTCTAAATGAAAAATATTTTAAATCGGTTATTAAGCTTAGCTTTTTTCGTTCTTATACCATCAATGACTTTTGCACAAGAAGCTAAAGAAATAAAAAATGATGTTCTTGGAGTCGTTTTTGAAGGTGGTTTTACCAATTTGCAGGAGGCTAGGGGAATTCTAGGGATACAATTTAAAAATGAGTTGACAGATAATTGGTCTAAGGCTAATTTGATATTGCAAGCTTGTGATAATAAAGGAAGTACGATTAGTCAATCCACTTCGGTTGTAGATTTTGACAGTCTGAAAGAAGGCTATCAATTTATACCTGTTGAATGGCAAGTGGATTTGGCACAAGCCAATTTTTTACGAATTAAAATTACATCGAATACAGGGGGAAATCTACTGATAAAAGAGTTTAAGGAGGGAGCTTATAAAGGAATTCCTATATATCCAAACTGGATTACACACCAAGAATATGGGAATGGTACAGGTGTTATGAATCCGAAAAAAGTTCCTACTGGTATTGACCCCGCTGTTGTTAACACCAAGAGTCTTAATGTTAATTATCTATATGATGATTCTTATCAGGTTGGAAAACAAGAGAATCTGTTATGGTATAAAACTGGAGCTTATGACCCATCGGCTACTATTTATGACCGTGATGGAAAAGATTGGGAAGAACAAGCTTTACCTATAGGTAACGGCTATTTAGGCGCCATGCTTTTTGGAATGCCTGGAAAAGACCATATTCAGTTTAATGAAGAAAGCTTTTGGGCCGCAGGATATAGAGGAGTTCAGGAAAAAGTTCCTTCAGACTATGTAAACCGTAACATGAGTGAGGGTATTAATGGGTTTATGAATAGCGGTAATATTTTTGTCGATTTTAACCTACCTCAAAACCCCGATATCCTAAATTATTATAGGGACTTGGATTTAAGTACAGCCGTTTCATCTGTGCGTTATCAGTATAAAGGAGTTGATTATAAAAGAGAATATTTTGCTAGTTATCCTGCTCAAGTTATTGTTTTACGATATACAGCTGATGAAGCAAAAGCACTTAATTTTTCTGTAAAACCAGTATCGGCACATCCTGGAAATATTGAAGTTAATAATGGAGTGGTTACCATTACCGGGGAACTTAAAGATTCGGAACCTTATAAAGGTGGAGGGAATGCTATTTATAGTCAACCATCTGATTTGGAATATTGTACAAAGATAAAAGTACTCACGGATGATGGCGAAATTGTAGACCACTATGGTGCAATTGAAGTTAAAAATGCTAGCGGAGTAACCATTATAATTACTTCGGCAACAGATTATGATCCGAATGCCTTTGTCATTACTGCTACAGGAAATGTAAATATGGACATTCCTCAATTCAAGCACAAAGAAGGTTTAAAATATGCTATTCTAAAAGCAGAAAATCGATTGGCAAATACTTATGAAAAAACATATAATCAATTAAAAGAAGAACATATAGCCGATTATCAGCCGTTGTTTAATCGTGTAAAATTTAATTTAGGGAACAAGGGAAAATCTAAACCAACTCCTACCAATGAACGCGTTTCGGCCTATGGTTCTATTATAAAAGGAATAAAAGCGGGAGAGAAAATCACTTATTCAGTTGCCGAATATGAAAACTTAGATACTCACCTAGAGGAATTATTTTATCAATATGCGCGTTACTTGATGATTGCTTCCTCACGTGAAAATACACTACCAGCAACTCTTCAAGGAAAATGGAATCAATCGGTTGCTGAGATTTGGGGTTCAACTTATTGTATCAATATTAATTTAGAAATGAATTATTGGTTTGCGGGAGGAGCTAATCTTATTGAAAGTGGTAAAGCACTTGCAAACTGGATTGAAACACAAATTCCCTCGGGATCGTTGACGGCTCGTAATATGTATGATGCAACTACCGCAGCCTATCATTTAGATAAACAAAATAACATTGTTTTTGAACCTTCTAAAAATGAAGCAGTAGATAGAGTTTTTGTAATGCATACCAAACAATCCATTAATGGACAAACAGATTTAACTGGTTCGCTTAGTATTCAGTCTCCGGGGAATACTGCTTTTCTAATGTATAATATTTGGGATCTTTTTCAACGCAGTCAGGATAAGAAATGGTTAACTGATCAATTGTACCCTATATTACGTAAATCAGCTAATTTTTATGTCGCTTATTTAAATGGTCACAAAGTAAAATCAGATGATTTAGTACACTATCCGAAAGGGTATTTTTATACAACTGGTAAAGGAAGGTCACCAGAACACGGTCCTTATCAAACTGGAGTGAAATACGATTTGCAATTGATTGCTGGTCTTTTGGATTACAGTTTAGAGGCAGCCAAAATTTTAAACGTAGATATAAAAAAGCAACAGGTTTGGAATGAGTTAAGAGCTAATTTAGAAAAACCAATCGAACTTGGAACTGACGGTCAAATTAAAGAATGGAGTCAGGAAGTGAGTTATAATAAAAATCAAGCAGGAGAAAATCTAGGAGATCCTTTTCACAGGCATATTTCCCATTTGGTGGGATTGTATCCTGGTAATTTAATTAATCCAGAAACACCAGAATTCCAAAAAGGAGCACAAATTGTATTAGAAAACCGTGGTGATGATGCTACGGGATGGTCTATTGCTAATAAGTTTTTGTTATGGGCAAGTGTACAAAAAGGGGATAAGGCTTTAGAGTTATTGAGATACCAACTGGCTCAGCGTACCTATTCTAATTTGTTTGATTTTCATGCGCCTTTTCAAATAGATGGTAATTTTGGAGCAGCTGCTGGTATTCAAGAGTTGCTTTTGCAAAGTAGTGCAACCGATGTTTATCTTTTGCCCGCTTTGCCATCCGTCTGGAAAGAAGGAACTATTGAAGGTATTGTTGCAAAGAACGGAGCTCAAATAGCGATGTCTTGGAAAAATGGGAAACTTGAAACAGCTACTATTTTGAATGTAACAGGAAAAACTATTAATGTTAATTATGCTAATACAAAAAAAATCCAATTGGAAATTAATGGCAAATTAACAGTATTGAAATCGTCGGATGGCAAATTTAAATTACCAATTAGCAAACCAGGACAGCTATTCCAATTAAAGTTTTAAAGCGTTTTAGAGTTATATTATTGTAGAACTCAAAACTTAAAACCAACATTAAAAATCATGAAAATTTCTAAAAAAAAACCTGGGTTAATGTTAATTAATCAAATAACATATAGGAAATTTATCATTACCATCTTTGGTTTCTTAATGGTTGTATTTAGCAGTTGTGAAAAAGCTATAGAAACTGTAGAAGTACTTAGTCCTGATGAAAATATTACCTATAAAGTTGAAACCAAAAACGGTAAATTAACCTATTCTGTTTTTTCAAAAGATGGACAGATTATCGAAAAATCGGTATTGGGATTAAATGTCAATGGGCAGTCTAAGTAACGGTTAAAATATAATGCAATGTCGTTTAGTTAAGGAAAGCGGCTGAATTGGCTTATTTTACTGGTGTTTTGATAAAAAATAGTTCTTTGAAAAGTTTGTAATTAGCCCAAGGTTGATTATTTTGTAAGGGTATAAAGGGGGTAACCCAAGTATCAACAAAAAACCGGATTATCGGGAAACATTAACGGAAC
>JAGXIE010000180.1 GCA_024635765.1 Flavobacteriaceae bacterium
GTTATTTTTAAATTATTAAATTTCATAATATCTGTTTTTTAAAGTTTTTGTTATTATTGTTTCTTTTTAGTCTCAACCCATGTGTTGATTGAAGTTCCGCTACCTAACATTGATTTTGGCACCTCTACAACTACTGACATTACATTTGTTCCTGCAAATTTGTCAACACCTGGATTATTAAATCCTGGCGCTCCACCTAATACAGCTACATACTGATCAAAGTCAAAGAAAAATGGATCGTCTCTTGGTCCAGCGAAAAATGACATACCATTGTTAGTTGCCACAATTGCAGAACTTCCAGAAGTAATATCAACTGAATTTGGCGTTACACCTGTTAAGAAAGTACTACTAGTTCCAGTTCCGGCTGGTGCAGCTGGGCCAAAGAAATACATTTTGCCATCTCTAGGTGCTGCTTGAATTACCAGATCCTCAATAGCGTCGCCATCAGTATCAATGTTGAATTCAATCATTACCGTTTCATCAAAAGATGTGTTAGGTGTATCGGCAGGCGATAACAATCCTTGAACATTTGCTACTAATACAATACTGTTCCCAGCAGGGTTTTGAAATGCATAAACATCTGTAATGTCACTCGTCGTGCCAGTTACAGCTGGAGCATCAATGTGATCGGCTGCGATCACAAAAAATCCGGCTACCGCCAAGATTGCAATTCCAAATAAAATTTTTGTTTTTTTCATAATAATGAGATTTTTGTTTTTTATTAATTTGTCTCTACCCTACCTACGCAATTATTTCAATGATGGTTTTGTTAAAGTTTTGTTAAAGCCAAAAAAGTCCTTATTTCAGATTAAAAATTATCTTTGTAAAAATTATTCTGAAATGAATCCTTCATCCGACGGCTGGATAAAAAAATTGCTCAAAGACGTTTCAAAAAATGATACGTTCCTAGAAACACCTCTCCACACCTTCTATAATCAGGTTAAAATATGCGGTTACATTTATGGAAACAATGTCAATGTTTTACATGATGTATTTAGTAAAGAAGATTGGACTGATGAAGAGCTGTGTAAAGTCAATCACATTTTGGCACTCTATTATATTCATCAAAAAAAAGCACCACAGAACGACTTTGTCGAAAGCGTCATTCAATTTTACAAGGCTGTTGACGATTATAAGGAATCATTCATTAAGGGTCTACTGGGAAAAAAGAAAGCTTCTTTATTATTGGAGAGCATAATCCACAGAAGAATACATATAGATGACAATGTCATTACCAAAAATTTCAAATATTTTATAACGAATGCATTTTTATTCATTGATGTATTGGCCTATCAGAAATATTTAAAGACCAATTCGATTTCTGACAGCTATTTTAAGACAATGGAATTGAGTATTGAAACCATTGCATTAACAGCATTTGAACTAAAAAGTAATAAGACCAAATACGATAAGAGCCTAATTAAGTTATTTAGCTCATCTTTAAGATATCGAAGCATCAACACTAAAAGTTATTCTGATGTCATCACTGATATTCGCTCTCCTTTAGAAAAATTTTACGCAGTGGACATTGCATGCATGGCATCTTGGTCTGATATGGAAATTGAACAGAAGGAACTCGATTTTCTAAATAAAATGGCAAATGACTTACATCTGAACTCCGGTATCGTAGAGCAGTCCATAAAAGATATAAGCCTTTTTTATAGTGCGAACAAAGACCAAATATTTCTTTTAACCAAAAAAAATATGGCTCAAAGTTTTTATGACAATTCTAGTAAAATGGTCATGAAGCTTATCAATAGAAACAGCAAGCGCTTATTGAAAGAGTTAAGAGAAAGCAAAGAATTGATGTACCTGCTTACCAAATCCACCACCAGAACACTCACTGATGAAGAACATAAAAAAGTGAATGAACAATTACTGGACATCATTAAATCCATTCCGAGTCTTGCTATTTTCATGTTGCCAGGTGGTGCTGTCTTATTACCATTATTTGTAAAATTCATTCCTAAATTATTGCCGTCAGCATTTGATGAAAATAGAATTGACGAATAAGCATAAAATTTTTTCTGCATTCCACTCAAATCTTCTGAATACAAAAAATTAATAACGCAAGAAACTTTATTCTAATGTCAGTGCGCTCTGTCCTTTAAATTTCAACATTGAAGATTTTGCATATTCAAGAATAAAAAGCTATATTGATATTATTCTTAATAAAAAAATGTCCATAATTAATTATCTATTGCGTTATTCATAATTCTATAAGAATCCTATTGTTTCACGATTGATTTATCATTTAAAAAACTATCTTGTTGATTCGTTTTTCTGTAATATATCATCAAGAACTTGAATAAGGTCAAAATGAACAACTTTTACTTGAAATTCGAACTCATTTCGAAGTAGTTAACTAAACTAAATTTTCACGATTGAAAAAAGAACATTTTAAATGGTACTCACCTACCTTAAGCAAAGACATAGAAATGCTTGTTTTTGGACATGCAGGTTATCCAGTAATCTTATTTCCCACTACAATGGGCAAGCATAATGAATGCTACGACATGAAACTTATCGAATCAGCAAGATGGTTTGTAGAGCAGGGCCTTGTGCAAATTTATTGTCCTGATGGGATTAATGAGTTAAGCTGGTACAATAAAAATATCCATCCTGCCGAACGTGTCAAAAATCATATGTGGTATGATGAATTCGTACTCAATGAAATCGTAAATAGCATTCGACATGAAAAAGGTATCCCAAAAGTGGCTGTTGCAGGCCCAAGTTTCGGAGGTTATCAAGCAGCCAACTTCGCCTTTAGACATCCCGAATGCGTAAGTCATATGTTTAGTATGAGCGGTTCCTTTGATATCAAATCCTTCTTGGACGGTTATTATGATACGAATGCGTATTTCAACAATCCTGTTGATTATTTACCAGGCAATGACCATCCTGACCTATGGAAAATGAAAATCGTTCTCGGTACAAGTGATTGGGATATTTGTTTAGAAGCAAATAAAAGGATGGCTGATATTCTAACGGCTAAAAACATTCCTTTTTGGTTTGACGAACGCAAATGGGCAAAACACGATTGGCCATTATGGCGAGACATGTTTCCACATTACTTATCTAAACTATAAAAATCAACAAACTATACTATTATTATGAAAAAAATAGGAATTTTATTCGGAATGGAAAACACGTTCCCGCAGGCATTCATAGATCGAGTGAATGAAAAGGGAATTAAAGATATCAAAGCTGAAGCGGTATCGATCGATATGGTTGAGCAAGCCAAACCAACGGACTATGCGGTAATCATCGATCGTATATCACAAGATGTGCCGTTTTATAGAGCGTATCTTAAAAACGCTGCGCTGTCAGGAACCGCAGTGATCAATAATCCATTCTGGTGGAGTGCCGACGAAAAGTTTTTTAATAATGGCCTAGCTGAAAAAGTTGGTGTGCCTGTACCAAAAACATTTATTTTACCGACATCACATCGTCCTCCAAACACAACAGAAACGTCTTTCCGTAACATGAAATTCCCATTTGCTTGGGAGCATATGTTCGAAACCATTGGATTCCCTGCTTATATGAAACCACATGATGGTGGTGGTTGGAAAAGTGTCTATCGTGTAGAGAGTCCAGAGGATTTATGGCAGAAGCACGGTGAAACCGAAAATTTAGTGATGATGTTGCAGGAAGAAATAAATTTCACCGAATATTTCAGATGCTATTGTTTGAACACAGACAATATACATATTATGCAATACGAACCTCGTAATCCGCATCATTTGCGTTATGTCATTGATGGTCCTCCTGTAAAACAGGAACTGTTAGATTTAGTTAAGAAATATTGTATTCGACTTAACAAAGCGTTGGGTTATGATTTCAATACAGTAGAGTTCGCAATTAGAGATGGTATCCCATATGCGATTGATTTCTGCAATCCTGCGCCAGATGCTGACGTCAATTCTGTCGGGCAAGATAACTTTGATTGGATTGTGGAAAATGCAGCAAACATGGCAATCGAAAAAGCCCAACAATACCAAAAAGGCAAGATGAATCTTACTTGGGGTACTTTTATAAAAGATCAAGTTACAGGTAAGAAAACGGTATTTAAATAGTATTTAAAAATAAACACTATAATTACGAATCAACTATCATATGAAATTCACATTAGGAATTGAAGAAGAATATCAGGTCATTTGTCCTGATACGCGAGAATTGATTTCTCACGATCAGCAAATCGTCACAAATGCTGCCAAAATATTGAATGAGCAGGTAAAGGCAGAAATGCATCAGGCTGTTGTTGAAGTTGGAACGAACATCTGCCAAGATATCACGGAAGCTCGTCAAGAAATCACACACCTTCGAAAATCGATTTCTGATATCGCAAAAGATTTAGGGTTCCGCATTGGTGCAGCAGGTACGCATCCATTTACGAAATGGGAAACCCAACTTATTACGCCTAATCCTAGATATGATGAAATTGTAAACGAGCTGCAAGACACAGCACGTTCTAACCTTATTTTTGGACTCCATGTTCACGTTGGGATAGAAGACAAACAGCTAGCCTTGCATTTGACGAACGCTATGCGTTATTTTTTACCACATTTATATGCTTTGTCCACAAATTCCCCTTTTTGGGAAGGACGAAACACAGGTTTTAAATCTTTCCGTTCTAAAGTATTTGACAAATTCCCAAGAACAGGCATTCCTGGGATATTTCAAACTGTTGCAGAATATGAACATTATATAGATTTGTTGATTAAGACAAAATGTATTGACAATCCGAAGAAAATCTGGTGGGATATACGTATACATCCATTTTTTCCAACATTGGAAGTGCGCATCTGTGATGTACCGATGACCATAGAAGAAACATTGAGCATTGCAGCTTTAATTCAGGCTTTGGTTGCTAAATTGTATAAATTAAGAAGCCAGAACCTCAACTTTATGTTATACCACAGAGCTTTGATAAATGAAAACAAGTGGAGAGCAAGTCGTTATGGTCTAGATGGCAAAATGATTGATTTTGGTAAAGAATGTGAGGTGGACACAAGAGATTTAATGCTAGAACTCTTGGATTTTGTTGATGACGTTGTTGATGATTTGGGGTCTCGAAAAGAAATCGAAAATATCAAAACTATGCTAAATAATGGCACAGGTGCTGACCGACAATTGGCTATCTTTGCAGAAACAAATGATTTAACCAAAGTGGTCGATTATATTATGGAACAAACCATTTTGGGAACTTAGAAATAGTGAAGATGCAGAAGCAGAAAGTCAAAATGGCCATTTTGGACATGAACAACGATGTGCCTAATCAAGGATTGCGTTGTATTGCCGATATTGCAAGGTCATTTAATGAAGATATTGATTTTAAAATTTATAATGTTAGAGGCAACAACGAATTCCCAGATTTGTCTTATGATATCTATATTTCGAGTGGCGGACCTGGAAGTCCGCTAGACGATGGTGCTTGGCGAGAACCTTATTTGAATTTGATTCAAGAGTTATGGGATTTCAACACTAGTAAAACGGAAAAAAAGAAATATGTATTTCTGATTTGCTATTCATTTCAGGTTGTTTGCGATTATTTTGAATTGGGAGAAATTAAACTTCGTAAAAGCACATCCTTCGGAATTTTACCTATTCACAAGACTAAAGCTGGTATGAAAGACCGTCTATTGGATGGTTTAGATGACCCATTTTATGCCGTAGATTCACGAAATTGGCAGTTAATCCAGCCTCGTTTGGCAGTTTTTAAAGAACACGGTTGTAAGATTTTAAGTCTTGAAAAGCTTCGAACCCATGTCGAATATGAACGTGCCATTATGGCTGTTCGTTTTTCGAACGAATTTGTTGGTACTCAATTTCATCCTGAAGCTGATCCAGATGGGATGTATTCACATTTCATGGAAGATATCAATAGGCAACATGTGATAACCAATTTTGGTGAAGAGAAGTACAAAGACATGATGGATAAAATGGATGATGAAGACAAAATCATCAAAACGCACAGGATCATACTCCCAAATTTTATAAATGAAGCCATCCACAACACTTTACCACAACTAATTTCATAACGGATAATGATACAAGTTAATCGCGAAGCTTTTAATTCACAATTTACGGAAGAAAAATATCAAAATCTTCTCAATGATATTGTCGAGACCTATAAATATAAGCCAGCTTTTAAAGTTTGTGAAACACCAGCATTTATACCTAAGCTTCTTAAAGAAAAATTGGTGACAGCTTGTGATGATATTATGAAAGTCATCAACCAACCTAACTTTAAGCAATTAACCGAAGGTGCTTTTTTTGATGAAAATATGAAAGTGCCTAATGAAGATGAACAATCCAAATTCATCCAACTTGATTTTGGAATTTGTCTAGACGAGCAAGGTGAACTAACTCCCAAATTAATTGAACTCCAAGGGTTTCCGTCCTTATATTTGTATCAGGAATTGCTAGGACGTATGTACCGTAAGCATTATGATGCCATACCCGAAACATTTTCACAGCATTTAAGTGGAATGACCACAGACGAGTATATACAATTACTTCGACAAGAGATTGTGGGAGACACTAACCCTAAAGAAGTTATATTACTTGAAATAGAACCCGATAAACAGGCGACAGCTATTGACTTTTACGCTACTTATAGAGTACTCGGCATTAAAGTTTTGTGCATCACTAAACTTATCAAGCGTGGTAAAAGTCTATTTTATAAAGATGAAAACGACAACGTGATTCAAATCAAAAAAATCTATAATCGAATCATTTTTGATGAATTGAATCAACGTACTGATTTAGTTACCGAATTCGACTTTAAAGATGAAGTGGACATTGAATGGGTTGGACATCCGAACTGGTTTTTCAGAATCAGTAAATACACTTTGCCTTTACTGAAAGGAGACTATGTACCAAAATCGTATTATTTGGACAAATTAGAATCGATTCCTACTGATTTAGAAAATTATGTCCTCAAGCCACTGTATTCATTTGCTGGTGCTGGTGTTCAAATCCATGTAACTCCTGAAATGATTGATGAGGTAAAGGATAAATCCAATTATCTACTTCAAGAAAAAGTAGCCTACGCTCCAGTCATCGAAACAATGGATGTGCCTGCAAAATGTGAAATGCGCATAATGCTTATGCACAATTCTAAAATCAACAAAACACAAATCGTAAGTAACCTGATGCGTTTGAGCAAAGGTGAAATGGTAGGCGTTAAATACAACAAGGATAAAACTTGGGTAGGCGGAAGTACTGGTTTTTATGAGAATTGATTGAAATATTACAACGACCTATCAGGTGCAGGCAAACTGGCATGAAATTCTTCAGAAATGCGTTTGGTATAGGCATCCAATAATTCCATCACTCGCTCGCTGCTGTCAGATACAACGATTAATCCGATATGCCATTTTTTGTTCATTCTCCACACAATTTCTTTATCAGTAAAGCTAGAAGTGTCTGGATGTTCATAACGACTCAAGGATACAACAATACCTGCATAATCTTTCTTGACTTTTGGTAATGTATATTTTTCTTTTCTTAAGTTTTTACACTCAATTTTCGCCCATTCTCCCCAAAGATTGACACCAGAAGCAAGTTCTACCATTTCCGCAAGATTGGCTCCCCCTACTCTGGACGAAGTTTCTAAAAAGAATAATTCGCCAGTAGATTTTGATTGGATAAACTCGGTGTGAGAGGCTCCAAACTGCATTCCGAAGGCATTCATTACATCAGCATTCATCTTGGCTAATGCTTTTTCAGTTTTCGATCCAATTTCACAAGTAGCAGAACGGAAAATTCCGCCACCATGTGCGACTTCAAAAGGTGTATCTAAATATTTACTCACTCTGGAAAAAATCACTTTCCCATCCAAATTCAATCCATCAACATGATATACATCTCCAGGCGCGAATTTTTCGACTAAATAATTATCACGCTCGTCACCCAGGTCATTAACAATTTGCCATAATTCATCTTTACTGTGGATTTTTTTAATTCCTGTCGCAGAAGCTTCCATTCGAGGTTTTAACAACCAAGGCGGATTGACGCTATCAGCATAAGCATTGATATCTTCATTATAAAATAAAGAAGTAAAATCAGGAACATTGACCCCTTCTTCTTTTGCTTTCAGCCGCATTGCTAACTTATCTCTAAAATAATGCGCAGTTGTACGTCCCATTCCAGGCATTCTGAAATGTTCCCGCAGCATCGCCACTTTTTCTACATCAAAATCATCTAAAGCAACAAAACGATCAAATTTGATCTCCCTGAACTTATAGGCAATACCTTTGACTACATCATTGTGATTCCATTGCTCAATATAAAAAACGTCATCAATAGATTCCCAAGGCCAGATCTCATTCTCCAGCTTTTTCTTTGTTAATAAATAGACATTATTACCTTCCGCCTTACAGCTTTTCATAAAGTCCATTCCTTTATGATAGGTGGTGATACAAAGAATGTTTAAAGGTTGATTATGAATCATAATTAAGATATTTGATTTTTTGACTTCATCGCTTTTATAGAAAATACTCTATTGAAGAGGTCATGATTTGCTTAAAAATACAAATAAAACCCAATTATTTGACAGCTTTAGACTTAATATAATTGGTAATCAATTGAACTCCATAACCAGATGCGCTTTTCATTTTTGCATACGGAGAATCTCCAAAAGAAACACCTGCAATGTCTAAATGCATCCAACTTTTGTGCTCTTCCGTAAATGCTTCTAAGAATTTGGCTGCTGTGATGGCTCCCGCAATTGGTTTTCCACTGAAATTCCGCAAATCGGCAATATCGGAATGTAAGTCACTTTCATAATCTTCAAACATAGGCAATTGCCAAACACGTTCATTGGTTTCAAAACCAACTTTTGACATGTCATCAGCCATTTCTTTATTATTGGTGAACATTCCCGCAGCTGAATAACCCAAGGTTTGCACCACACTTCCTGTTAGTGTTGCCAAATCAATTACTTGTTCTGGCTTGTATTTTTTAATGATATAACTCAATCCATCAGCCAACACCAATCGGCCTTCGGCATCAGTATCAATAATTTCAATCGTTTTTCCTGAATAGGAATTAATCACATCACCCGGACGATAACTATTACTATCCACCGCATTTTCTGCGGACGCCACTATTCCAACAATGTTCACGTTTAGTTTTAATTTGGCCGCCAACTCAATAACACCAAGAACCACAGCTGCGCCTCCCATATCACTTTTCATGTAGTGGAGATTCGTTGAAGATTTAATAGACAGACCACCTGTATCAAATGTGATTCCTTTTCCGACCAAGCCAATGTCTACTTTTTTGCCTTTTTTAGGCATGTATTCGTTGACAATCACAACTGGTGGGTTCACACTTCCTTGACCCACAGCAATCACGGCATCAAATCCTTGTTTTTTAAGTTCATCTTCATGCAAAACTGTGCACTTATAGTTTGAGGATTTTGATGATTCTTTCGCCCAATTTCCGAGGAATTCTGGTGTTTTATGATTAGCTGGTGCATCTACAAGCGCTTTAATGCGGTTGATAGTTTCGCCAATTAGTCTTCCCTCAAGAAGTATCGTGGATATGTTTTTTGAAGATGAAAATGCAACAGTCACTTTTTTTGAATCTTGTTTTTTAGATTTGAACTGTCCGATTTCATACGTGCCTAATTCAAAACCAATAACTGCTTTTTTAATGCTTTCTTCTGATAAGTCATCTGAAACCACCTCAATGGAATCATTCCAATATTTATTGGTGTCAAAACACAGTTTTCTGAAGGCTTCAACTAATTTAACTTCGTCCTTCTTTTCACCTATTCCCAACACGTAAATTCTGTTGCCTTTTGAACCATACACGGTTTGGTGTGTAGAAAATTCTCCATCAAAATTTAAGTTTTCAATGGATATGAACTTTTTTAAAGATTTTAAATCACCCTTATGGCAAGGAATAATAAAATCTTTGGTAGTATCAATATTCCGTATGTGTTTATATATCATCATTTATTATTAAAAAACAACCATTTTACTGCATTTGGAAACTCCTCTCTCCAATGTGCTTCACTGTGGCTGCCAAATTCATTGAGTGAAAAATGAAAATTTATATTATGACCTTTACCCATTTTTTCATTGATGATACTTTCAAGTTTTCGGGCATTAGGTAGATGCTCAAAACTCTCTTGCGCTCCAGAATATAGGTATATTTTAGATTCTTCTAATGGTTCAAACGAGTTAATATTCTTGAAAATCTTTTTTGAAATCCATAAACTTGGTGAAAACACCATCATTTTACCGAACACCTTTGGGTTCGACAAACCAGCATGAAGGCTTATCAAAGCTCCCATGGAACTACCTCCAATACCTGTATTATTAAAATCTGTTAAGGTGCGATAATTACTATTGATGTAAGGTATCAATTTCTCAATCATAAACTGAATATAAAAATTGCCCTTACCTTGCCCGAAACGAGGATGGTAATAAGGTAAATATTCATTAATGCGCTCACGTTCACCATGATCAATGGCTATAATGATAATATCACTCAATCCTTCTTGTGCCAATTTACCCAAAGATTTATCAATGGCCCAATCGCCAAAAGGTGCCATTGGATTAAATAGATTTTGCCCATCTTGCAGGTAGAGAACTGGATATCTTTTTTCTGTTTGGTAGTAATCGTATGGTAATAATGCCGAAATTTTGCGTGTGGCATTTAGATGTGGTATTTCGTAGGCTTCTTCAATAACCTTTATGATGGGTTCGAACTCCGTCACTGTCATAGTTTAATGTTTTGAAAAAAACGAAAATACATTTTTACCTCTTTAAATACTACTCTTTTTTTACATATTATTAACGAAATTTTCATATCAATTGCTAATAACTTTATTGCCAATTACTCGCTAGTTTTCTTATAAAGTCAAAAAAATAATCTTATTTAATGATTATAACTAATCCTTTATAACAAAAACCTAATCTATAATTTCCCAAAATAAGAATGCTAACAGTAAAAGATAGGACCTCGCGTACCTGCGAGTATATCTAAAATCGTGAAGGACGTCTTAAGTATATACATACGTTTACAATCATTACGATTAGTCATTTATATTTACGTAGAAAATGGAATGTAATTTTTAATTCGTGCACATAAAATTGAAAAACTAAATTTAAAATTAACAATTAGGCTTCGTTTTGTGTAAAAACATTAGACCATTCCCTAGCTATTTAAATCGAAAAGAACATGTTTTGTAATTCAAAAATTAAAATATTCAAAATTTTTTTTAATCACAACTATCTAATCACCAAGGAATTGATATTATTAAACAGCAAAAGGAATGACAAATCATGAACAAATAAGTCATTTGAAAAAAAGACAATTATATATTGAAGGATGTATAGATAACTTTGGCATAAAATAACTTTACTCCTTGATAAAAATCAATACATTTACAAAGATCTGAAACCTAAACAGGTTATTTAACTCTTGGGGAAAAATCCTTATTTTAGGTTGGATTCATTTTGGTTTGATCGCTCCGGGCTATCTTTTTATACTTTATTATTTTTTTCCAGCACATCGCCGTTTTTATGGAGATAAATTTTACCTATCTTTTTTCAAAAGCACCCTGGTCTATATCGTCAATCTTATAGCATTTAGTTTTATAATGGTACTATTCAGTTTATATACCTATCTAAACTTAAACTAAATTATAGTGCAATACCTTAAACAGTGAATTTGCCATTGCACTAATTATCAGTACAATCAAACACTTGGCAAAAGTACAAGCAATCTATAAAATCGATAAGTTGTCGAAGACAATTATCCTACTCCAAACGTTATCTCGAATAATTAGGCGACTCCTTGGTAATAGTCACGTCATGAGGATGGCTTTCATTAATTCCTGAAGCTGTTATTTTTACAAACTGTCCAGTATTCTGTAGGGTCACAATATCTTTCGCCCCACAATAACCCATACCTGCACGAAGCCCTCCTATAAACTGATGAATACTTTCATATAAATCCCCTTTGTATGGAACTCTGCCCACAATACCTTCCGGAACCAGTTTTTTAATATCATCTTCGACATCTTGGAAATAACGATCTTTACTACCTTGTTTCATTGCTTCGACAGAACCCATTCCACGATACGATTTAAATTTCCGCCCTTCATAAATAATAGTCTCTCCAGGTGATTCTTTAGTACCTGCCAATAATGACCCTAACATCACAGTATCTGCACCTGCTGCAATGGCTTTAGGAATATCTCCTGTGTAACGGATGCCTCCATCTGCAATGACAGGAACTCCAGAACCTTTAATAGCTGCCGCAACCTCTAAAACAGCAGAGAACTGTGGAAAGCCAACACCTGCGACAACTCTCGTCGTACATATAGATCCGGGACCAATACCAACTTTCACCGCATCTGCACCAGCCTCCACCAAATATTTAGCGGCGGCGCCTGTTGCTATATTACCCACAACCACCTCCAATGTTGGAAACTGTTGTTTGATGGCTTTTAAAATAGTGACAACACCTTGCGTATGTCCATGTGCAGTATCGATAATCACAGCATCAACCCCCGAGTTTACCAACGCTGCTGCCCTATCTACGGCATCAAAAGTCACACCCAAAGCCGCTGCTACACGCAAACGACCAAAACTATCTTTGTTGGATATCGGTTTGGTGGTCAGTTTCGTAATATCTCTAAAGGTGATTAAACCGGCAAGTTTATAATTATCATCAACGATAAGTAATTTTTCTATTTTGTGATTTTGAAGAATCCCTTCGGCTTGCTCTAAAGAAGTGCCGACAGCAGCAGTGATAAGATTATCTTTGGTCATGACCTCAACAATCGGTCTGCTGTTATCCTTCTCAAAACGCAGATCACGATTAGTCACTATGCCTTTTAAAGTGCCATTCTCGTCAATAATTGGAATTCCTCCAATACTATGTTCTGCCATGTTTTGTTTGGCATCCAGCACTTTGGCTGTTAATGGTAATGTTACAGGGTCAGTAATCATTCCACTTTCAGCACGTTTCACCTTACGTACTTCATTGGCCTGATCAGCAATCGACATATTTTTGTGCAATACACCAATGCCACCTTCACGAGCCATGGCAATCGCCATCGCACTTTCAGTTACTGTATCCATAGCTGCGGACACAATAGGAATATTGATTGTAATATTACGAGTGAATTTTGTTTGAATGTTGACTTCTCGAGGAAGTACTTCAGAAAAAGCAGGGACTAATAAAACGTCATCGTAGGTCAATCCTTCGCCTACTATTTTGTCTTGATGTGAGATCATCGCAATTAAAATTTAATTGCATACAAAGATACAACTATTATTATGATTAAAATTTTAAGTTGAATTAATTTATTTGAACCGTAAGATCATCGATAATTTGACCGGTGGGAAGATTTTGAAGTGCAACTTATCTTTCCAAAATGAGCATAAAAAGATTGAAAATTTACTGATTTTTGTAGGACTGTAAAAATATTTAATTCCATAGTTATTTCTGAATCAATAAATTAAAAATATTATTTTTATTTATTCTAAATAAATTTGTTCGAAGTATAATTAGGTTATAAATTTGCACCCTAAAAAACCTATTTATATTAAGTCTAAATAAAATGAAGCATTATTTATCACTATTTACAGTACTTCTTACCACTTTGTCTTTTGCTCAAACTGAAAAAACAAAAGATTCTATTCAAACTTTAAATGAAGTAATTATTTCTACTAATGTAATTTTTGGAAATAAATATGTCGCCCAAAACAGGACGGGTTCATCCTACTATATCTCACCAGCAGAACTAAAAAAATTCAATTACACTGACATTAATCGTTTGTTACGAAGTGTTCCTGGAGTAAACATATATGAGGAAGATGGTTTTGGTCTGCGTCCAAATATAAGTTTGAGAGGTACATCTCCAGAAAGAAGTTCAAAAATTTCTCTTATGGAAGATGGCGTACTTATAGCTCCAGCTCCATATAGTGCACCTTCTGCTTATTATTTTCCTACTATCGCTCGTATGGAAGCAGTGGAAATTTTAAAAGGCAGTAGCCAAGTTCAATATGGACCTTTCACAACTGGGGGTGCCATTAATATGGTGTCAAGCCAAATTCCATCATCTTTTTCTGGAAGTATAATAGGTACTTATGGCTCATATAATACTGGGCAGTTTAGAGCAAAAATTGGTGATAGCAAACCAACATTTGGTTACATGGTAGAATATTTAAATTATAATTCTGACGGATTTAAAAATTTACTGGATGACCGAAATACGGGATTTGATAAAAATGATGTTGTTGCAAAATTTCGAGTCAATACTAAAGCATCACCTACATTACAACAGGCTCTAGAATTGAAGTTCCAATATTCAGATGAAGTTTCCAATGAAACTTATTTAGGATTAACAGAGGAAGATTTTGATGCAAATCCATTTGACAGATATGCTGCGTCACAAAAAGATGAAATGGTGGCCGATCATATACAATTGACCGCAACACATACCATCAATTTTAAGCCTAATTTGAGAATTACAACTACCGGCTATTATAACGGTTTTCAAAGAAACTGGTATAAACTAGACTACCTTACTCTAAACGGTGAAAAGAAAAGCATTAGTTCCATCGTCGAAAATTCAAATGATTTTTCTGATTATATGGACGTTGTAAGAGGCTATGTTAACTCTCCAGACAATGCACTAGGAGTCAAAGCAAATAATCGAGCCTATACCTCCAAAGGGGTACAGTCTAAATTTGATTACCATTGGTCGGGTGAAAACACTTTTCATGATATTGAATTTGGCATAAGATACCATTATGACGAAGAAGACCGCTTTCAATGGATAGATGGATATAATATCAATGATTCTGGCATTATGGAATTAACCAATCTTGGAGTACAAGGATCTGATGCCAATAGTATAAGTAGCGCCAAAGCATTAGCCACATTTGCCATGTACAAATTTATATATAAAAACCTGACTCTTACACCTGGTCTGCGCTACGAAAATATCATTTTAAGCCGTGAAGATTATGGCCGAAATGATGTAACCCGAACTGGAAATAATCTATCGACTCGCGAGAATAAAGTAGATGTTTTTATTCCAGGTATGGGCTTTAGCTACAAGTTAAATAATTTTACATCTATCTTCGGTGGAGTTCATAAAGGCTTCTCGCCTCCGAGTAATCAAGTAGGACAAAAGCCAGAAGAAAGTATCAATTATGAGCTCGGATCTCGTTTTTCAGTTTCTAATATTAAAGGTGAAATTGTTGGATTCTATAACGATTACAGCAACTTACTAGGAAGTGATCTGGCAGCAACTGGCGGTACTGGTTCGCTAGAACAATTCAATGCTGGTGAAGTTTCTGTGAAAGGTTTAGAACTTCTTTTTAACTATGATTTTTTAAGAACCAACACCCAATTTTCACTTCCAATTTCAGTTGGTTATACTTATACTAATGCGACCTTTTTAAACAGTTTTGGAAGTACTGATTCTTTATGGGGCGAAGTGACTGATGGTGATCAATTACCTTATATCCCTGAACACCAAATCAACGTCATGCTATCTTTAGAAAATAACCAATACGAATTTAATTTGAGTGGCCGTTATTTAGGTGAATTCAGAACTAAAGCTGGTAATGGACCAATAGCAAATAATGAAAAAGTAGACTCTAATTTTGTTGTTGATTTTTCTACGAAATATCACTTTAGCAAGAATTTGAGCCTTACTTCTAATATAATCAACGCTTTCAATTCGACATACGCGACAGCTCGAGTTCCGGCAGGATTAAGACCTGGTCACCCCTTTGGTGCGAATTTAGGAATAGAATTTAAATTTTAAAAAATATAAATTGAATGAAAAGCCACTCGAAATAAGTGGCTTTTTTATTTTAATGATAAGTGGTAAAAATCTTCGTTGCTTCGTTATAGGCACTTTCAAAACTTAGGGCATTGAGCTCATTACTTTTTTTAGATGTAAAATAGGATAGTAATTTTTCTGTTGGCATGTTGCCAGTCAACTCATCTTTTGCCATTGGACAACCACCAAAACCTTGTATGGCACCATCAAAACGTCTGCATCCCGCTTTATAAGCTGCATCTACTTTTTCGTGCCATTTTGTGGGTGTGGTATGCAAGTGAGCACCAAATTCGATATCTGGATACTTTGGAATCAGATTGGAGAATAGATAATCAATGTTTTCAGGATTCGAGCTTCCAACGGTGTCACTCAAGGACAAAATACGAACTCCCATTTTTGCCAGTCGCTCGGTCCAATTACCTACGATATCGACACTCCAAGGGTCACCATAAGGATTACCAAATCCCATTGAAATATAAACAACGACCTCCTTATTAGTTTTATCAGCAATTTCAAGTATCTCCTTTAATGTCACAACCGATTGTGCAATGGTTTTGTGAGTATTACGCATCTGAAAATTTTCTGAAATGGAAAATGGATAGCCTAAATAGTCAATATTTTTATGAATGGAAGCATCCTCTGCTCCTCTCGTATTCGCAATAATCGCCAGTAGTTTGCTTTTGGTTTTTGACAAATCCAACCGACTCAATACTTCGGCGGTATCAACCATTTGAGGAATCGCTTTTGGTGAAACGAAACTTCCAAAATCGATGGTATCAAAACCAACTCTCAATAGGGATTGAATGTACTGTACTTTTTTTTCCGTAGGAATAAAGTCTCTGATGCCTTGCATGGCATCTCGTGGACATTCGATAATTTTGACGGATTCTGGCACTTTTCGGTTTTATGTACCCTCAAAAATAAGACTATTTTTAAGACATCAGAATAAAAATTGCAATTCCAACAAAGACAACAATTTGTAACCATTTTAGGACTACGCCAACGTTTTTATGCTTTTTAATATAATCGGAAATCAATCCTGAAAGTATTGCGATACTCGCAAAAATGATAAATGACACTACTATAAACAGTAATCCCAAAACATAAAATTGAACAACTGTGCTTAAACTGTCACTAAACAAAAACCCGGGAAAGAGCGCTAAAAAAAAGATCGACACCTTTGGGTTCAACACATTCATGATAAACCCTTGCTTAAATAATTGAGTGGTTGTTTTTTTTGGAATGTTAGAACTATCAATACTCAATTCAGCGTCACTTCTAAACACTTTGAACGCCAAATAGAATAAATACATCGCGCCAAACAATTTGATGATAAAATAAAGTGAATCGTTTGCTTTGATCAATGCAGAAACTCCAAAGGCTACCAAGGTCGTATGCACTAAACAACCTGTCATTAAACCGCAAACAGTGGCAATACCAAATTTCTTACCATGTACTAAGCTTTGCATGAGCACATAAATATTATCCGGACCAGGAGAAATTGCTAAAACTGACGTGGCAATAATAAAGGATATGAGAATTTGACTATCCATCAGATTTTATTAAGCAATGCTCTATTGATGTCTTTTATCAATTTAGGCCCTTCATATATAAAGCCTGTATAGAGTTGAACCAAATCAGCTCCAGCTTCCAATTTTTCCAATGCATCTTCAGCACAGTGAATACCTCCTACTCCAATAATGGGAAATGCTTTGTTGCTTTTTTTGGATAAAAATCGAATAACTTCAGTTGAACGATTGGTTAATGGCTTTCCACTTAATCCACCTGTCTCTTTTTTATTTTCACCGTGTAAGCCTTCTCGAGAAATGGTTGTGTTTGTTGCAATCACTCCGTCTATTTTGGTATCGGCTACGATATCAATAATATCCATCAATTGCTCATCGCTCAAGTCCGGAGCTATTTTCAGTAAAATGGGTTTTGGTGTTTCGTATTTTGAATTTTCAACTTTCAAAACTTTTAGGAGTTTTGTAAGCGGCTCTTTTTCCTGAAGCGCTCTTAAATTTGGCGTGTTCGGCGAACTTACATTCACAACAAAATAGTCAACATATTCAAACAAGGCGTTAAAACATATTTTATAATCCTCCACGGCCTCATCATTTGGTGTTGTCTTGTTTTTTCCAATATTACCTCCAATTAAAACCCCTTTATTGAGCTTCAGTTGTTCAACGGCTTCCACAACACCACCATTATTAAAACCCATTCTGTTGATAATGGCTTTATCAGCTTTCAGCCGAAACAAACGTTTTTTAGGATTGCCTTCTTGGGGTTTGGGTGTTAAGGTTCCTATCTCAATAAAGCCGAAGCCAAAGTTGCTCAATTCATTATACAGTTTAGCATCTTTATCGAATCCGGCCGCCAAGCCAACAGGATTCTTAAATGTCAGTCCAAAAAGTTGTCTTTCTAGTCGCCGGTCCTCAACTATGTACATAGCTTTGAATAAGGAGGGCATACCTGGAATTTTACATATATTTCGAATCATGGAAAATGTAAAGTGGTGGACATTTTCAGGATCAAATAAAAATAAAAGTGGGCGGAGGATTAGTTTGTACATTGATTTTATTTCATACTAGGCAAAATTAAGCATAATAAAAAAAGGCCACCAATAAGGCAGCCTCTATTTTTATAAAAAAAACAGAAATCTATTTCAGTTTAAAACTTAATCTAGCAAACAAGAATCGTCCTCCAATACCAAATTGTTGGGCTCTTCTTGACCAGTCAAATCGACCATCACTTCTATTGTTTTGATCACCAGGCGTAATTGGGTCTAAATCTTGTTTTGCTCGATCTGGATAAATATCAAATAAATTATTTGCCCCAATAGTTATTGTTAAACTTTCTGAAGCCTCATAACCAATAGTTAAATCTGTAACGATTTTGCTTGAGAACTCTTGTTGTAAGAGAATATTATTTGTTGCTTCCGTCACTTCTCCAAAATAAACATTTCTTAAAAAGACATTCCATTTGTTAAAATTTAAAGAATTAGACAAATTGATTTTGGTTCTTGGTACCGCTTCCTCAAGGTAGACGCGTGACTCTTCCGGAAAGTAGGTCTCTACCAATCCCGCATTTTCCAATATTTCAGAAGCATTAATGTCTCCAACTTTTTTTGTTTTGGAAAATGTGGCAGATAAGTCAGATCTCAAACGCATATTATTTGTTAAGTTCGTTCTATGTGTCACAACGATATCCAGTCCTTTAGATTCAGTATCAATGGCATTGGCAAAAAAGGAAGCTGCATTGGCATTTGCCTGTCTTAACAAGTTAGCCAATTCAGCATTAGCTGCATCAATAGGCACACCATTCGAATCCCTTCTTGGAGCAAATTGACCCGTATAAACGACTCTATCATCAATCCCTACAAAATACCCATCTACTGTTAAACTAATATTTGCTGAAGGTATTTTGGCTGTGAACCCTACACTTATACTTTTTGAAGTTTCTTGTTTCAACTCTGGAATTCCAAGAAGATTGGCAGCTCTACTATCATTTGCAAACGTACCTACTTCTTGCGGGTTTCCTTGTTGATCAAAAATAGTGGATGTAGAATTGAAATTTAACTGATGTAACGAAGGTGCTCTAAACCCAGTGTTTACAGCTCCCCTAATATTAATATTGGGAGTGACTTTATATAAACTTGCTAACTTAAAATTAATTGTAGAACCAAAATCAGAATAGTCTTCAAAACGGGTAGCAAAACTTAATAAAAAAGTCTCGGACAAATCAGCCTCAAAATCTGCATAACCCGCAATACTACTGCGACCTCTGGAAAGCTCGTTTTTTGGGCTGAATCCTGGAAATACTTGCGAACCCCCTGGTCTAGCAGCTCCAAAAAAGTCAGTAGCCGGATTCTGACTAGCTAGTGTAATTACTTGGCCTGCATTAGTATATTGCGCATAAGAGGCTTCTTCACCAGCATTAATTTCATAATTTTCTAAACGATATTCAGCACCAAAAGCAATATTCAATCCACTGAAAATAGATTCGTAAAATTTAGAGACGTCTAAATTAGTTGTGTTTTGAGAGAAATTAAACCCACCAGCGTCAAATGTTGTTGGAGATGCATTTTGTAATGATGCATTAAAAGTATTACCTATTGTATATAAAAATGCGTTAATACCATAAGTATTGCTGAAATCTACATTCCAATCAGATATTTTTCCTTTTATACCAACGGAGATGGATTTATCTTTAATATTTGAATTGATCTCTGGTAAAAAACCATTAATGTATGCCGGTGTATAGGTCCTACTTTGGTTAGGAAGCCTATAAAAACCTGCAGAATTACCAGTTCGAGAACTGATACCTGCAAACGAGTATAATTCGGTTTCGTTATCATCCAGTGGTAGAGAAAAATTAGCAAAAAACCGACCACCCCTTATAGCAGATTGTCCAACCCTCATATTAAAATCACTACGTTCCAATCCTCTTGCAGCCAATTCAGCTGCCGTATTATCAGCGCTCAAAATAGTCTGTAATTCGGATTTAGATAGAGAACTGCCTGTTGGGATTATTCCTGCCTGTCCGGCATAGAAATTAACATCGGTAACATCATCATCTAACAAATTTGATAATTGAAAATTTGGGTCTTGATTTGCAAATCGTTCAACAGTGTTGTATAAGTTGAAGACTGAACCTTCCCATTCTTTCATTCTACTATAGTCATCCCTATAATCAAAGTCTCCTGTAAAATTGATAAAACCTCCTTTTTCTCCAAGAGGCAATCCATAATTAGCACTAATATTAGTAGTAGCTCCATCCACACCTCCTGTTTGATCATTTGCATTTTTAGTAAAATTTGCACCTGTTGTGGTGTTAATTGTAAGCTGGTTTACATTGTCATTAAGAACAATA
>JAGXIE010000181.1 GCA_024635765.1 Flavobacteriaceae bacterium
GCTATCATTGAAGCAATTAAAGCTGGTGAAAATATTGATAAAATTTTCTTGCAAAAAGGATTGCATGGTGAGCTTTTCATAGAACTCGAACAACTCATAAACAAAGAACGGTTAAACGCATCGTACGTTCCAGTTGAAAAACTGAATCGGTTAACAAAAATGAACCATCAAGGAGCGGTGGCACAAATTGCTCCAATCGAATTCTATCCACTAGAAGAATTAGTAGCTTCAGTAATGGAGTCAGGTAAAGTGCCTTTATTTTTATTATTAGATCAGTTAAGCGATGTGCGTAATTTTGGTGCCATCATAAGAACTGCTGAATGCACAGGTGTATCTGGTATCATCATCCAAAAAAAAGGTGGTGCTCCTGTAAATGGCGACACCGTAAAAACAAGTGCTGGAGCCATTTTCAAAATGCCTATCTGCAAGGTTGATCACATCAAAGATGCCGTTTTTTATATGCAAGCTTCTGGCATCAGAGTTATTGCTGCAACTGAAAAAACTAACCAAAATTTATATGATATCTCATTTAAAGAACCTTGTGCAATTATTATGGGTTCTGAAGGTAAAGGCATCAATCCCTCAATTTTAAAAGTTGTTGATGATAAAGCAAAGCTTCCTATACTTGGCGAGATTGAATCTTTGAATGTTTCTGTTGCTTGTGGTGCTTTTTTATATGAAGTCGTCAGACAAAGGCTCTAATCACTCCTTTTTTTGAAATGGTAGGTGATTTTAGGTGATTCTTCCGATTCTGGCTCAATTTCCTTGTCGATGTGTTCTATAAAATTCCCATCGGCATCAAAATGCTTTAAAAAAGGATCATCGTCTTCCTGGTAATCGGGTTGTTGCCAAATATACTTTTCTGGTTTGGCAATTGTTTTTCTGAAAATTATAGAAAATACAATTCCTGTGATCAATCCTCCCAAATGTCCTTCCCAAGACATCCCTTCTTTCACAGGAAAAACATACCAAATCATACTTCCATAAAGAAAAATAATCATTAATGACAGAGCGACCAATCGGTAATGCTTGGCAAAGATTCCTTTAAAAAATATAAAACTGACAAGCACGTATATCAATCCACTTGCCCCTATATGATTAGCTGGTCGTCCGATCCACCAAGTAATGAATCCTGAAAGCAAAATACCATACAGCAATACTTTCCAGGCAATTCGTCTATAGAAATAAAACAATGCCATGGTCAAAACAAACAAAGGCATTGAATTATGGTAAATATGCTCGATGTCTCCATGTATAAATGGGCTTAATACAATTCCCTTGAGACCTTCCAGTGTTTGTGGATAGATTCCAAAACTCTTTATTTCAGGAAAAAATCGAACCTGTGCCCAAAAAACTAACCAAATGGATAATACAAAAACAATGGGATAGGCAATGACTCCCGTCGAATATCTAAAATGTTGTTGATCGTCCATCCCTAAATTTAGAACAATCTCTTCAAATTATTGACCAATTATTGATAATATGAAATATTGTCAGCTTTTGCATGAACGATTGAACGGCTTTGTTTGAAATCCTTTTTACCTTTTCCGGTAAAAAAGATTGAGTAGTGAAAGCGTGACTTTTTTGATTCTTCATCAAAAAAGACATGCCCAAATTAATAATATTGAGATTCCTTCCCGATAGAAATCGGGATTCACAGGAAATAATGTAATTTTACTTTATGAACGAACCTTTAGCCGAACGTTTACGTCCGAAACATCTTAAAGACTACTTAAGTCAGACCCATTTGATTGGAGACAAAGGTGTATTGACCCAACATATCAAACAGGGTGTTATTCCTTCAATGATTTTTTGGGGACCACCTGGAACTGGTAAAACAACGCTTGCCAACATCATCGCGAACGAATCCAATCGTCCATTTTATGCCTTGAGTGCCATCAATAGTGGAGTAAAAGATGTTCGAGACGTTATAGAAAAAGCCAAACAAAGTGGCGGGTTATTTACTACTAAAAACCCGATATTGTTCATAGATGAAATCCACAGATTCAGTAAATCACAACAAGATTCATTATTACAAGCTGTTGAAAAAGGCTGGGTTACATTGATAGGAGCGACCACTGAAAATCCAAGTTTTGAAGTCATTTCTGCGCTGCTCTCTCGCTGTCAAGTATATGTACTGAATTCCTTTGAAAAAAAAGAATTAGAAATTTTATTGAAACGTGCAATTTCAGAAGATGAGATCCTTTCAAAATTAAACATTGATTTAAAGGAAACTGAAGCATTGATAAAACTGTCTGGAGGTGATGCTCGAAAACTGCTTAATATATTTGAATTAATTGTGACAAGTTACGATCCAAATGATCCTATAATCATTTTGAATGAATCTGTTTTGGAAAAGGTTCAAAGCAACACTGTCAGATACGATAAAACTGGTGAACAGCATTACGATATCATTTCAGCATTTATAAAATCCATTCGAGGAAGTGACCCGAATGCCGCAGTCTATTATTTGGCCCGAATGATTGAAGGTGGAGAAGATGTAAAATTTATTGCGCGTCGTTTGCTTATTTTGGCGAGTGAAGATATTGGGAATGCTAACCCAACGGCTCTAGTGATTGCTAACAATACCTTCCAAGCCGTTGCGGTTATCGGCAATCCAGAATCTCGCATCATCTTAAGTCAGTGTACCACATATTTAGCAACATCTCCAAAAAGCAATGCTGCCTATGAGGCCATTGGTAAAGCGCAACAATTGGTTCGAGATACTGGCGATTTGTCTGTGCCTCTATCCATTAGGAACGCACCAACCAAATTAATGAAAGAATTGGGTTATGGTGATAATTATCAATATGCCCATAATTATGAAAACAACTTTGCGCCTCACGAGTTTTTACCTGAAGAAATTAAGAATACGAAGCTCTATAATCCTGGAAACAATCAACGGGAGAATGCTCAACGCGAATTCCTAAAGCAACGGTGGAAAGAAAAATATGGCTATTAGGTTGGGTATTTAGTTGTTTGCCTAAAGTGTATTCTGTGTTTACTAAAATTTAATGTTAAGGACCGTCTCCTTAACAACCTCACCGTCATTTTCAGAGTAAATCCATTGGTTTTCTTTCTTGAAAACGATTGCATTTTTATCTTTAACCGTAAAGACATCTTTAGCTCCAGTAGGATATAGAATCATCACAACTTTAGGTGTACTGTCAACGATCTGAAAACCATTATCCAGCGATTGTGCATATAAAACATCCGATTTTAATTCTTTGGTTTCGACATTAGTTTCGATTTTTTCTTTTGTTGGAGACACCTCCTCTGGTTCTATAACTGGTCTTTTAACTTCAGTGCTTTCGACTTTTTCGTCTTTCAGGGTTTTTATTTCTTCCTTCAAGCGAGCGATTTCTTCTTGTTCTTTTACACTGTTTACAATAGATGTTTGTGGAGTCGATTTAGCCAATATAGCTTCATTAGGCTGATAGTTATAATCCATGTTCTGGAAGGTCTCAAACGCTTCTCTCAAAGCTAGGTTATAGGTCTTTGCGAAATCCTTTTCACGGCTCTCTCCTATTTGCGAACTATGGACAATACTGCCAAGGCAATCTTTTAAATCAATACGTACTTTAGTTTTTAGAAAGCCGCTTTCCTTAACGACATCAGCTGTTAAAGCAAGACAATTGTTAAGACGTAAATCTTGTGGAAAATCCTCATTATTCATAAAAGCGGTGTATCCGTATTTATTGAAGAGAAATTTAGTCAGTGAATTGAGCTGATACTGATCTTGTTCACTTAAAAACTCATATTGAGTCGGGACAATTATATATTTATAATCGTTGACACTTTTTTGAGAAAATGCATTAAAATATGTTACAAAAAAGAATATAAAGATATAGAGTGCTCTAGTCATTGGAATAAAAGATTAATATAATTCTGAATTGTAAAGATACACTTTGTGCTTAAAACCTTTTTGAAATAAATAGAAAAAATATGGTTATAAATCTACAAAGAAATTTGCGGTAGATTGTATCTCCAAAGTTACTTCACTGGATACCAAATTGCCTTCATTATCGGGAAGCATTGTAATGATATAAACAATTTTAGTTGCTTCCTTAAAAGTTGCTAATTCAGGTGATTCGATTACGGCTTTGGTTTCTACTGTGGTAGGTTTCTCTATTGTACCTGAAGAAACAGGAATTTGCAAGGTATATTTAAGATCATCCTTATCGTTTAAGAACTCAACATCAATTTTGAATTCCTGTTCAAAACTATTGCTCAATTTGAACGTTAAGTTTGTTTTAGACAATTGATCAATGAAAAATGTGGAACTACTTAATTCCGGAAAATTTGAATCAATACGAATCGTTTTTATGAGTTGGCCGGAGTCATTGATAAAAGAAGTTGCATTCAAGGTGGTTAGCATCAATTCCGAAGTAATTGTTGAAGAGGACTCAATAGTCTGCTCCTGATCTGTTGTGCTATCTTTCACGCACGAGTTGAAGGCCAAAAAAAGACCCAATATCATGCACAATAAAATTCTTGATTGATTCCTCATTTGGTTCGGCTATGCAACCCATAAACGCCCATAAATCAATTAAAGTATTTATAGATACTTTTTTAACTCCTTTAATTGGTTGATTTGTTTAATATGAGGTTCGCTTTCATCCTTTCTATAATTGAAAAAAATCGCATCGTAACCAACTTCCAATGCTCCCAAAATATCGGCTTCATAGCTATCACCAATCATGAGGCTTTCTTCTGGATCGGCTTTTGCAATTTGCAAGGCATGCTTGAAAATAATCGGATTTGGTTTTTTTACACCTGCGATTTCAGCGTTCGTGATGGTTTTAAAATAATGTGAGATTTTGGAAACATTCAATTTCTTTTCCTGTGCTTCACTAAATCCATTTGTGATGATATGCAAAACGTAGTTTGGATGCAGGTAATTTAATATTTCAATGGTGTCTTCAAACAGATGATCGAAGGTTGTCAAATGCGTGATATAATCTTCTGCAAGTACATGTATTAATTCATCTTCGACAGCAAACTCTAATGCATCGAAGGTGTCTCTCAAGCGTCCATAACGCAGTTGTTTTTGATCTATTTCAGCATCACGATACAGTTTCCAATAATTGAGATTAACTGGCTCATAGATACTTAAAAAGAGTGGAATATTGACATCTACCTTATTAATTTTAAAAATCTTATCGAAGGCTAACCCCGAATTCTTATCGAAATCCCATAAAGTATGGTCTAAATCAAAAAATATATGCTTGATGTTCTTAATCTTCATTGGCAGAATCTAATACATTAGAAAACAACTCTCTAAAACCTTTCCAACGTTCTTCATTGCTAAAGGAATGGTTGTGAAACACTGGAGCAAAAGTACCATTAACTTTTTTTATCTCTGCAATGAGTCGTTGCATCGCTTCATTTTTATCCAATAAAGAGGCCTTTTTTAATAAAGCACTGTCAAACAAATGGAAGGGATTCACTTGAAGTGGTGTTTGTACTTCATAATCGAGATCATAAAACTGAAAAGGTGTACAGGTGCCTGCTCTAAAACCCAGTTCGTTGATGTAACCCATCGTAAAATCTTGCTTGACTTCCAACTCTATCAAGTTACGATAGGACTCTGGAAGGTTTAATTTTGAAAATGAATTTCTAGAAGCTACTAATTCATAATTGATAATGGACTCTAAATTTTGTTTTTCTTTTTTTAATACAGAAATGTCATCCAAACCAAAATAAGAAACCTTTAGTCCAACCTGACAGTAATCCGCAACAGACTTTATCAATGTAACAAACTCTTTTTTATTGATATTGATATTCTTATCATAAGTAGAATAGTCACCAATCAAAAAGAAGACAATAAACTTATTGGAGGTTTGCTTTTGTTTTGTAATTATCCATTTAAAGGTATCATAAGGATCGCGACGTAAGCCTGCTAATACGAGATAACGCTTATAAAAATCACGTAACCTCAATCGATACAAATCTTTCAGTGTTCCTCCAAAAGTGCGTAACAAGCCTTTATTACTATAGTAAAATGCCGTCGGCACATCGATTATGGGTTGCACCTTATAGTCCCGTTCTTTAAACTCATATTGTTCAAAAACCTTGTGAAGAGCATCTCTAAACAAATATGCCCATATATCTATAACTGGTTGCTGTAAGAAACCATTTTTGTATGCCAGACTTTCTGTGCCAATAAAGCGTCCATATTCATCCTTAACATGTGGTAAATACTCTTCATAACGACATAAGAGATAGAAAGATGCTGCAAATACATCATAAGGCAAATGACTCTTTTCATTCGTAGGAAAAAAGCATTTAGTGTGCAGCCAATCATACACATGGATATCTAAATCGGATAAACCTTGCTCAAATAATAACTCATGGCTACGCACAAAAAACTCATTTCCAAGTGGTTGTTTGGTATAAGACATTTTAAGACTATCATGTGCTATAAACTCTTCAATCGTTGTAGTAAAAGATACAGGTATCCCTATAATTCGCACACAAACGTGTTTAAAAATGTAGCTTAAACGAGGTGTTATTTTATGTGTGTAGACTAATAGCATACGCTCATGTGTATTCCAAATTTAAATTTCCTAATTCCAACAGATTTCTAAAATTATCCATCAATTGGAATCTGTTTCTCAATAATTATAAATTTATAACAATCCTTCATCCGCAAAGCTAAAATACGCCTTTTCGGTTACGATTAAATGATCTAATACCTTTATATCCAAACTTTCAGCAGCATTCTTTAATTTCTGTGTTATTTGCTTGTCTGCCTCACTTGGTTTCAAAGTTCCCGATGGATGGTTATGTGCTAAAATAAGGCCCGTTGCTCCTACTTCAATTGCTGTTTTCATGACCAAGCGTACGTCAACCAACGTCCCTGTAATACCACCTTTACTCAATTGGTTTTTATGAATCACTTTGTTGCTATTATTTAAATATACAATCCAGAACTCTTCATGCGGCAGTTCTCCTATTATGGGTTGCATCAACTCAAACACAGAATGACTCGATTCGATTTTCTTTTGCTGTAAGGCCTCTTCGCCTCTTCGCCTTCGTCCTAATTCTAAGGCAGCGATTATAGAAATTGCCTTTGCCTCTCCTATCCCTTTAAATTCCATCAATTGCTTTATCGACAGTTTCCCTAAAGCACTTAAATTATTTTCAGTGCTAGCAAGGATACGTTTAGAAAGTTCAACGGCACTTTCATTCTTACTTCCAGAACCTATTAAAATAGCTACTAACTCTGCATCGCTCAATGAATTTCTGCCTTTGTTAAGCAATTTTTCACGAGGTCGGTCGTCTTCTGACCAATTTTTAATGGAAAAAGAAGGATTTTTTTCTGACATAAGTTAATTATAAAAATTGTAAATTTCAGAACCGATTAAATGAAAGACAATATTATGAAATCTTTATTTGATTCTAATACACATCACGAGGTTTTGCAACGTATTGAAAAACTAGACGAAAAGAAGCAGCCTAAATGGGGTAAAATGAATGTTATACAGATGTTGAGACATAGTCAAAAACCATTGGAAGTTGCAAATGGAAAATTAGTTTTAAAGAAGCCTAACCCGGTCTTGAGATTTATATTTAAATTAGTAAAATCAAGTTTATATAATGATAAAGCTTGGAGGCATGGCTTGCCGACTGCTAAAGAATTTATTGTTAGTGATACCGAAGATTTTACAACAGAAAAAAACCGATTGGTTACCGACCTTCATGAATTTGCTACAAAGTCCACTAATCTGCATTGGCCAGAACATCCAATATTTGGAAAGTTCACAACCGAACAATGGGGAAAGATGCAATACAAACATATTGATCATCATTTGCGGCAGTTTGGTGTTTGACACTAATCTTGTTCGAGTGCAATCGAAAGCTATTAAATTAATATGAACTTAAAATCATGAGATTCCTGCCTTCCTGGGAATGACAAAAAATTGAATTATCCACCACCATATCACCAAGACAATAACAAAGACCACTTGATCGAGGCTATAAAGACCTATCCACTGGCGACCCTTATTTCAGTGAAGAATGATGAACCGTTGATTACCCATCTGCCCTTGATTTACAATGAAGGAAAATTAGTTGGACATATCGATAAATTCAACCCACAAACCGAAATGCTAAAAGATGGCCATAAGGTAACACTGATTTTCGGTGGACCTCAATGTTATATTTCACCTAGTGTATATAGCACCACACAGTTGCCTACTTGGAATTACATAAAAGTACATCTCAAAGGAACGGTAAATGCCATTGAAGACCCAGTGACCATTAAGCAATCCATCGTAACGATGACGGAGTTTTTAGAGGCCCCAGACCATAAATTTGTATTGCCGTTGGATCATGCTCGTATGCACTCGTTGATTGATTATATTCGAGGTTTTGAAATCGATATCACCGATTGGGAAGGCAAGTTTAAGCTCTCACAAGATAAAAACCCAAAGGACATTCGCAATGCAAAGGCCGAATTAATTCGTGCCAACCAACAAAGCATCCAAGACTTCTTGGAGCGCGTATTTTAATAAACATTAAACTATTACATTATGGAAGACACTAAAAAGAAAGTATTCGACGGAACTTCAAAGGTTCAAGCTATGGGCTTTAGAAACGCATTGACTGAAGCAGGCATCACCTTTCATGAGGTTGATAAATCAGACTCTGCGTATATTGGTCTCTTTGACGAAATCCAGATTTTTGTGGAGGCTAAAGATGAATTAGCAGCCTTGGCAGTGCTTAAGAAATTGAATTATTAGGTTGAAATAGTTTACCAGTAGCTTCGAATTGATACCTGCAGCCATTCCAAAAATTGATTGACTTTAGAAACATCAAAATTATTTGCCATGAAACCACTTAAGAAAGAAGACGTCAAACAAGAAGTATTTAACCTCTATGATGATTATGCGCATAATAAAATCGGCAGACGCCAGTTCGTTGAAAAGTTGTCACTATACGCCATAGGCGGTATTACTGTAGGGTCACTATTGAGTTTTATCTCTCCAAATTATGAAACCACCAATTTAGTCCCTAAAGATGATACTCGTTTAGATTCTGATTACGTCACATTTGAATCGCCCAAAGGTGGTGGCACCATCAAAGCTTTATTGTCAACACCAAAAGAAATGTCCAGCAAATTACCTGGCGTGATAGTAGTTCACGAAAATAGAGGTCTTAATCCGTACGTTGAAGATGTGGGTAGGCAGACATCTTTGGATGGGTTTATCAGCATTGCTCCCGATGCCTTGTCTCCGCTAGGTGGCTATCCAGGTAATGATGATAAGGGCAGGGAATTACTGCAAACAAGAGATCGACTGGAAATGCTCGAAGACTTTATTGCAGCCTTTGACTATCTCAAAAACCATAAAGACTGCAATGGCAATATTGGTGTCGTTGGGTTCTGTTTTGGTGGTTGGATCTCAAATATGATGGCTGTTAAAGTACACGAACTCAAAGCTGCTGTTCCTTTTTATGGCAGTCAACCAACCGCTGAAGAAACAGCCCAAATAAATGCACCTCTGCTTATTCATTATGCAGGACTCGACTCAAGGGTTAATGCTGGTTGGGATGGTTACAAAGCAGCTTTAAAAGCTAATAAAATTGAGTACACGGTTCACTTTTATCCAGGTGTAAATCATGGATTTCACAACACCAGTACTCCGAGATATGATAAAAAATCTGCTCAATTGGCTTGGGAACGTACGATCGCGTTTTTTAAGGAGAAGCTTATTTAAAATCTCAACCTATTTTAGTGTTCTTAAATTGAAGGTCGACATTTTATAATTATTGATTTCATTAGCCCTAAAAATACAATTATAGTGCTGAAAATCAAATCGTAATAAAACTACATCCGATAAATTTTATTATCTTTATAGATATCTTATAGTTGCAAAAGATTACTCAATAAAAACATGAATTGATCTGCTTGTTTGGAGAACTTTTAAAAAATGCAATTATGCCTGAACTACCCGAAATTGAATCATTAAAAAGCTATTTTAATCATACTGCCCTGCACAAAAAAATAGTCAATGTGGATGTACGGGATGATGCCGTACTGAAGAGCATCAGTTCCAGATCCTTTCAAATGCGCCTGAAAGATGAAACGTTTAAATCAAGCTCCAGGCATGGGAAATACCTTTTTGTAGAACTGGATCGGGACGAAACGCTGGTAATACATTTTGGAATGACTGGTGATCTAAAAAATTACAAGAGTACAGTCGATGATCCCCAATATGCAAAAGTAATTTTTGACCTAGAAAACGGCTATAAGCTGGCCTTTATCTGTCCTCGAAAATTCGGCTCATTGCGATTGGCAGACAGTAAGGAAAAATTCATAAAAGATCATGAATTGGGACCTGATGCATATTCAGATTTTGATTGGAATGGCTTCAAAAAAATGATCAGCAGTCGCCGAGGAAGCATTAAGACAACTTTGATGAACCAGAAAGTGATAGCCGGAATTGGGAACGATTATTCCGATGAAATCCTCTTTCAGGCAAAAATTTATCCATTTACCAAAATAATTGATCTCGAGGAAGAAAAATTGAAGGAGATCTGGAAACAACTCCAAAAAGTATTAAAGAAAACAATTAATCGTCACGCTGAAAAGGACAAGTATCCATCCAACTTCCTCTACACCCACCGCGAAGATGGAGCGGAATGTCCAATTTGTGGAGGTACGATCAAACGTAGAAAATTCTCCGGCAGATCCTCTTATTACTGCCAAAAACATCAAAATAAAACATAAGTTGGACTTAATAACAGAGACGATGTCACATAAAAAAACATTGAAAGAATACCGGAAAAAAAGAGATTTTGACACGACAACCGAACCCTTCGGTGAAGAAAGCTCTAAAAAGGATAAGGACAAGCAGATCTTCGTTATTCAAAAACATAAAGCAAGTAGCTTGCATTATGATTTGAGACTGTCAGTAAATGCTGTTTTAAAAAGCTGGGCTGTCCCTAAAGGACCCTCTACCGATCCGGACGAAAAGCGGCTCGCAATCCCTACAGAAGATCATCCTTTAGAATATGCCGATTTTGAAGGCGTGATCCCTGAAGACAAATACGGTGGTGGTACGGTAATGGTTTGGGATGCTGGCACATACGACAATATCACAAAAGATGATGACGGCAATCCGATAGCACTCAAAGATCAGCTCAAAAGTGCACAAAAATACACCGTTGACAATATCTTCCGTCGACTTTCACAGAAATCCGACCCATGGAAGGGAATGTCACGACATGCCGTAACACTAAAAAAAGCAAGAAATAAACTCGAACTACTCAAGATAAAAGCATAAAAAAGAAATCCTGAAATATTCAATAAAAAATTCGAACCATGAATACAAACGAAACAATAACAAAACTACTAGGAAGCAAAGCTGATTTTTACTTGAATCACATTTGCAAAAAAATAACAAAAGACAAATTACAAATACCAGATAAAAATAGTCTTGACAAGGTGTTTACCAATAGTAACAGAAATCCGCAGGTTCTGCGAAGCCTTGCTCAATTATACAACCATGGAAATCTGGGAGGCACCGGATATTTGAGTATCCTTCCTATTGACCAAGGAATTGAGCATAGTGCAGCCTTTTCATTCTATAAAAACCTAGACTATTTTGATCCTGAAAATATCATAAAGCTCGCAATTGAAGCTGGCTGCAATGGTGTGGCTTCCACTTTTGGAGTTTTAGGGCTAAACGCTCGGAAATATGCCCATAAAATTCCTTTTATCGTCAAGATTAATCATAATGAACTTCTTACCTATCCCAATAAATACGATCAAACATTATTTGGCAAAGTTAAATCGGCTTGGAATATGGGAGCAATTGCCGTAGGAGCTACTATTTATTTCGGTTCAGAGGAAAGCAACAGGCAACTTAAAGAAATAGCCGAAGCATTTGAAGAAGCTCACAATTTAGGAATGGCTACCATCTTGTGGTGCTATACACGTAATGAAGCATTTAAAACAGAAAAAGAAGATTATCACGCTGCTGCTGATTTGACAGGACAGGCAAATCATATAGGAGTGACCATTCAGGCTGATATCATCAAACAAAAATTACCAACCAATAATTTTGGATTTAAAAAGATTGGTTTTGGTAAATATGATGATGAAATGTATGAAACTCTTGCCACACAGCATCCAATCGACTTGTGCCGATTTCAAGTTGCCAATTGCTATATGGGCAAAATTGGCTTGATAAATTCGGGCGGTGGGTCTAAAGGTGAATCTGATTTGGTGGAGGCTGTGACAACGGCAGTGATCAATAAAAGGGCTGGTGGTTCCGGTTTGATTATGGGAAGAAAAGCTTTTCAAAAACCATTTGATGAAGGAATTGACTTATTAAGCATGGTCCAGAAGGTTTATTTAGACAATACAATTAAGATTGCGTAACAAGGTGAAAAAACATAAGGAAACAAGCTCTAACGGATTCTAATCAAATTAAACATATAGGAATGTTTACATCTGGAGACGATATCCCTGGAATGAATGCTGCACTATATGCAATTACAAAAGCTGCGGATGCGAATGGCATAAAAACAAGTGGAATTTGTAAAGGATACGAAGAATTAATTGATGATGACTTGATACTGCTCAAATCGACCGAATTACAAAAAGTAATTCAAAAAGTTGGCACCCTCCTCAAAAAAGCGCATAGCAAACGGTTTATGGAACTGGAAGGTCGTAAATTAGTGTCTTGAGTTTGTTAATCACCCAAAATATCAGATATGCAGCAAATGCAACACAAAGGAAAATCAATTAGACCATTTATAGGCAGTAAAGAATTTGACATATCAAGACGTTTCTATTCTGACCTTGGATTTAAAGAAACAATTCTTACTGATACTATGTCCGTATTTCACAGCGGGACATTATCATTTTACCTTCAAGACGCCTACGTTAAGGATTGGATAGACAATACAATGGTGTTTATGGAAGTGGATGATTTGGAGCGCTTTTATCAGGAATTGGTAGCGCTAGATTTGCCTTCTAAATATAAAACAGTGAAAGTGAAATCAGTACGACATCTTGATTGGGGCAATGAATGTTTTGTGCATGACCCAAGTGGAATCTTGTGGCATTTTGGAGAGTTTAAATAGACTGTTAGATTAGTTAGACCAAGAAATTCGTAATTGAGGCTTGATTATTTAATCAACTCTTTCACCTCATCAAAATTCAATCCACCATAATTACCAGAGCTCATCAGTAATAATGCTTTGCCGTCAAAGTTTTGGGAGAATAAAAAATCTTTAAAGTCATCCGGATTTGTATAAATGATTAGATCATCACGTTCAAACGCGCTAGCAATTTGCTCATGTGTGACTTCTTCCAATTTCTTGATTTCTACCGCATGTGGCGAATAAAAAACGACTGCAACATCGGCTGCGTCTAAAGCACCTTTGTATTCTTTTAGAAACTCGGCGTTTAAACTACTATAGGTGTGTAATTCCAAACATGCGACAAGTGTTCGGTCACTATATTGTTCTTTTACGGCATTGGTGGTTGCTTCTACTTTACTTGGAGAATGTGCAAAGTCTTTATAAGCAACGCTACTTTTACTTTCCGCTATCTTTTCAAGACGTTTACTGGCACCTTTAAAAGTAGCAATGGCTTCATAGAAATCTTCCTCGTCGATACCCATATGTTGGCATATCCATTTGGCACCTGCCAAATTATTCAGATTGTGCCTGCCAAAGACTTCTATCGGAAGCGGACCTTCAGGTGTTTCCAATAAGGTTTGTCCATCTTCAACGGTATATGTAGGTGTACGATAAGGTAATTTCCTTATGGTGTTTTCGGAGGCTTCCACTACCCTTTTCACTTCCGAATCTTCTACGTTATAAGTGATACTTCCTCCCTTAACGATGCTATCCACAAAAATGCTGAATTGCTCCACATAGTTCTCATAGGTTGGAAATACATTGATATGATCCCAAGCAATACCGCTCAATAATGCGATATTCGGTTTATAAAGGTGAAACTTTGGACGTCTGTCGATAGGTGAACTTAAATACTCATCACCTTCCAATACCATAAAATCATTTTCTTCGGTCAATTTTACCATCACATCAAAACCTTCCAATTGTGCGCCTACCATATAGTCCACATCTCTATCATGGTAATGCATCACATGCAAAATCATTGAGGTTATAGTGGTTTTTCCATGGCTTCCGCCGATGACGACTCTGGTTTTGTGTCTGGCCTGTTCGTATAAAAACTCGGGATAACTGTATATTTTTAAGCCTAACTCCTGTGCTTTCAACAATTCTGGATTCTCTGGTTTGGCATGCATTCCCAAAACGATGGCATCGATTGATGAGTTGATCTTTTCAGGAAACCAACCATAGGTTTCTGGCAATAAACCTTTGTTATTTAAGCGTGATTTAGAAGGTTCGAAGATTTCATCATCACTACCTGTGACCTTGTAACCTTTATTGTGAAGCGCTAAGGCTAGGTTGTGCATGGCACTGCCTCCAATAGCTATAAAATGTACGTTCATGTTATTCAATTGTAGGTTTCAAATATAGGATTTTGCCTTGGAAGTTGGAAGCAAGAATCAGGAAGTTTTTGTAGAGAATCCTAAATGCTAAAACTCTGGGTTGACAGCAAGATTATTAAACAACAAGGCTTTTGCGCTCAAGAATTTATTTTGAAGTTCTGCAGCTTTCAGTTTTGCATCGATTAATTTGCTCTCTCGACTGTTCACTAAAAAGAGGGAACTTTCTCCAGCTGTAAATTTGCGCTCTTCAGCAATCAGCATTCGTTCATAATCTGAAAGGACATTTGCTACGAGACTATTTTGAACTACATAAGATTCTAATTCACGCTTAATGGCTGTGATTTTGTTTTGAAGCGTCAATTTAGTACTGGTTATTTCGTATTGTGTATCTTGAAGTTTAACTTTTGAAAGTTTCAAATCACCACGTTCTTTTCTTAAAAACAACGGAAAACTCACATTCACTCCACTTTTATAAGCTGACGTATTAAAAGATCTCGCTACTTCAGGGACTTCTGACAGAAAATTATATTGTAGATCAATAGTGGGCAAAAGCATATTTGCCTTTAGGCGTCTTTCTAAATCAAGACTTTCGTATTTGTAATTCAATGACTGTAATTTTGGATGCATCTCTACTTGAAACTCGCCGGAGGTTAAATTATCAACATTTAGTGTTTTATCCACTACCAATTCGCTCGTCACATCTGGAACAATTCCATCTTGTAATTCCACAGGCACATTGTTCTCTAACCACAAATAATTTGAGAGTTCAAGTTTAGCTTTTAATAACTTTAACTTCGATTTTTCTAAATTAAATTTTCGATCATTCACAACTATTCTAGCTTCAATAGAATCAATCGCAGCTACTTCCCCTACTTCGACATTTCTTTTCACACCTTCAAATCGCATTTTAGCATTCTTCAGAAAATCCTCAAATATGACCGTTTCATTGTACGCTTGTAGCCAATTGAAATAAACCAAAGAGGCGTCATAAAGAATGGTATTGACCAAAATATCCCTATCAGCTTTGGCCTGTTCTCTAAACAGTTTTGCTTGCTTCAGAGACGCCATTCGCTCATTTATCAAAAAACCTTGTGCAATTGAGAAAGACACGCCCGCACTATATAAACCATCATCAGGCAAATTATTTTCCGGATTTAGAAATAAACCATCGGCCTCTTCAAAATTTGCCTTTAACTCTATACCATACCAAGTCGGGATTTTAAAGGCAGCGTTCAGCTTATCATAATATTCGGTGTTTTTGAATTTCTTTCGGTCATAATCCACTTCTACTTTGGGATCAAAACCGCCTCGTGCCTTCATCAATTTTGCCTGACTTTCATCAATAATCAATTCAGCTTGCTTTACAATGGGATGAAATTTTTTAACATAACCCAAGTATTCGTCAAATCGAAGTATCGTCTCATCAAACGTTTGAGCTGTTCCTTTATAAAATCCAGCACAAAAAAGGAACATCAGTACTAAAAAATTAGTTCTTCCCATTTGATGATTTACTTTGAGATTGATAATAATTTGGTGGAAAACCGTTTACTTTTCTCCATAACTCGAACCAAATTGGGACATCTTCCAACAAGGCTATAGTATACGCTCCCGACCCGACCCTGATGGCTGAAGGCCACTTATTGTCGGACATATCTGGTGCTAGAAGCACACGATATTTTCCATTATCACTAATAAAATTTTCGATGGCTACAACCTTTGCACCGTAAGTTCCGTAGGACACGTTGGGCCAACCACTAAAGACAATGGCAGGCCAACCATCAAATTGCACTCTAACTTCTTCTCCGATATGCAGTAAAGGCAAATCAATAGGCTCTATGTAGGTTTCTACTGCCAAATCATAACCTGATGGCATAATACCGACCAAGCGTTCGCCTTCCTTAACGGTTTCTCCAATTCCTCCTATTAAAGCTTTGTTGATATAGCCATCTTGTGGAGCCTTAACGTACCTTAATTTGTCTCGTATCTCATAATTAGAATAAGCATTTTCAAGTTTACTAACCTGTGCTTCGGTATCAAATTGGCTCGATTGCGCTGTAAAACGATCACTTTGAGCTTTAGCAACCTTATCATTATAAGAAGTTCTCACGCTCAAAATCTCAACTTTAGCATTGATGACTTCGTTTTTGCTAGCCAATAATTTGTTTTCTTGAGATATCAGTTTTGCTTGTGTCTCCTGCAACTTTAGTCGTTTTTCTTCGACATCTTTTACCGCTTTCAAACCTTCCTCTTGGAGCTGCTCGGTTCGTTCATATTGTCGTTCCGCAATACTTAAATTGGTCTTGGCAGCTTCTAAATCAATACTATCACTTTTCACTTTCAGTCGAGATTGAATCAATTTGTTTTCGGCTTGTTGTAGCTTTAGGATGGCTTCTGAATTTAATGCTGTTATTTGACGCTCTAGTGCTTTAACCTTTTCTCCATAAGATGTCACAGAAGAGGATTTTGCTTGAATCTGTTCACCTGTTCTTGATACAAGATTAGGATCAAAATAGTCACTTTTAATTTCGGAAATTTCCAATATCGTATCACCTTTTTTGACAAAATCACCTTCCTGAACGAACCATTTTTCAATACGTCCCGGTATTGGCGACTGGATGGTTTGCGGTCGTTGTTCCGGTGTCAACGTAGTTACTTGCCCTTTTCCAGTAATCGTTTGGGTCCATGGCAAGAACAATAGGATAAAACAAAAAATTGAGAATCCAATTAAAAACCGATTAAAATGCTTAAAGTATTTGACCTGCAGAACCCTTTTTCCAGATTTGAAGGCACTCATGTCGAATATTTTGTTGACATTATTATGAGATATATTTAGCATGGTTTATGTTTTAGAAATGATTTTTCCTCCATCCAATTCAATCGTGTTCTGACAAAACTTCTCCCAGCGGGTGTTTTGACTCACTACGATCATCGCCCAATCATGTGACTCTTGTGTGAGAAAATCCATAATTTGATTTGCTTCTTCTTCTTCAAATTGTTCCAAAGGGTCTTCAAAAAGGAGGAGTCTTGGCTTTTTAACAATTGCTCTAGCTAATATGATTTTTTTGGCAACCGAAGACGACATTCGTTTTCCATCAGGATATAGAATAGTGCCTAAACCTTTGGGATGTTCCTTTATAAAATCTTTAAGTCCTACATTTTCAATGGCCCAAAAAATAGTGTCATCCGAAATTTCTGTATTACCAAAAGTGATGTTCTCTCGTATCGTACCCTCAAATGGAGTTTCTCCGGAAAGAGACATTCCTATATGTGATCGATAGTAATTAATCTGTACGCTTTCCAAAGAAGATAAGCCCAAGAATATATTCCCTTTTGATGGCTTTATCACGCCAGCGATGACACCTAACAGACTTGATTTTCCAGCACCATTTTTACCTTTGATAAGCAGACTTGTTTTGGGGCCAATAGTCAAATTAATATCTGATAAAATAGGACGTTTTTTGCTAGAAACCTTATAGGAAACCCCGTTAAGCTCAATTTTAAAATCAGATCCAAAATGTGATTTTTCACCATTCTGTGATTCAAGCTCTTTATCTACTACTTGACCTATCTTATCTAGAGAAGTTAAAACGTCATAAAAAGATTCTAACCGATTTATCAGTTTTTCCACAGAACCAATAACCAACAAAATGATAATTTCTGCAGCAACGAACTGCCCAATATTCATTTCTTGATTTAGGACTAATGCTCCTCCTATTGTCAACAATCCAGCTGTAACGATAACTTTAAATCCAATCATTTGAATAAACTGTATCACCAAAATCCGAAAATGACTTTCCCGAGCTTCCAAATAGTCTACTACTAAATCATCATTTTTTTCAACTGCCAAATTTGTTTTTCCCGAAACCTTAAAGCTTACTATGCATCTTGCCACTTCTTGAATCCAAAATGCGACTTTATATTTGTTTTTAGACTCCTCGAGACTTGTTTCTATCCCTTTTAAAGCTGTAAAATTAAATACCACATAAATAAGTATTAACAGCATCATTCCAAACACGATGAAAAACGGGTGATAGAAGGATAAGAGTATCAGTGCGAAAATAATCTGCAAAACTGCTGTAGGTACATCAATGAGAATCTTCGACAGTCCTTTTTGTACGATTAGAGTGTCAAAAAATCGATTTGCTAACTCTGGCGGATAATAATGGCGTAGCTCATCCATCTTGATTTTCGGAAAGCGATAGGTAAACTCGAAGGATGATCTGGTAAAAATACGCTGTTGTATGGTCTCCACAATACGCATTTGCATTAATTGAAGAATACCAACAAAGGCTACACCTAATGTTACTAAAACCACTAATAAAATCCAAGAGGTTGTAATTTGCGCTCCTTGAATGAGGTTAATTATGGTTTGTATTCCTAAAGGAAGGGACAAACTTACCAATCCCGAAAAAATGGCGTAATAAAACACCTGCAGCACAGCGCGCTTTTCTAACTTCAACAAGCCTATCAGACGCTGAAAAGGTGACATAATTGGTTTTAACATGGCTTATCTTATTGCATTTAAAGTAAGTTCAACAAAAAATTCGGATGGCGATACTGAATCATTACAGTCTGTTATAGACTTAAAATGGTCTTTTAAAAAATGTTGATGAAGCGCTCCTTCAGTAATGGTACTTGCCAAACTGGAGGGATATTTAAAATCGGGATTTACATTCAGTATCATTTGGCTAATTCGAGATACGAGCCTTTTGTAAACCTTAAAATATCCTTCCTTATTTTCGGCATCCACATCTGTGGTTAAATATGATTTTGAACTTTCATTGATGATAATCCTATTAAGAGCGACCTCGTTGATATGGGAAAACGTGGAGTCTTGTTTAACGACACGAGTGACAATATCAATTGCCTTTTTTAGCTTTTGTTCTTCATCTGGTAAATTTTGGGTGGCAAAAACCAACTGATATTCAATCCATGCCCAATACCAGGATGTTAAATAAACCAATAGCTTGTGCTTGCTTTCAAAGTAACGATATATAGAACTTTCATTACTATCAATTTTAGCTCCTAATTTTTTGAAGGTAAAGCTGTCAAATCCAATTTCATCAATTAAGAGAATACCATATTCTACAATACGTTTACCCAAGTCAGAGGATTCAGGGTCCTTTAGGTATATATTCTCTGAAACTGCAATCTTTAAATTTGAAAGTAAATTTATCATATATAATTATTTTGATTGCAAAAATAATAGTATTACTATCAATATTGCAAATAATAATTGCATTAATATTATTATTTAACAAAATTTTAATTTGATTTTACTTTTATAATGCGAGAATAGTTACTTTTTCTTCCTTGAATGGCTTAATGTCAGGAAGCTCGTAAATAGCGAGGTTGATATATTTTAAAGCTTCGGATTTATTACCCCTATGCTTATTGATTTGAGCCAAACGATAATGTGCCCAAGCTTTTGGCACGCCATCTTCAGCAGAATAATTCTTTATATATACAAAAAGACACTGTTCTCCTTTTTGAAGTTCGACGTTATACTCGGCAGCAACTTTACCTATCTGATAATGTAATGCATTTCGATTATGGGTCTTTTGGTTGTTTTCGAGATTGGCAATAGCTTTTGCAGGTTGTTTTTGTTTTTCATAGAA
>JAGXIE010000182.1 GCA_024635765.1 Flavobacteriaceae bacterium
TGATACGTTTCATGACCTTTTCCTGCAATGAGTATAATATCATTGGGTTGCGCCATCTGGCACGCTGCTTTGATGGCTTGCTTTCTGTCTGTAATCGAAACCGTCTTTTTAAAATTTTGTGGTTCGACACCTTTTTCGATATCATCGATAATCGCTTCAGGAGCCTCACTACGCGGATTATCACTCGTGAAAATAACTTTAGTACTTAATGCCGATGCGATATGTCCCATTTTTGGACGTTTTGTTTTGTCCCGATCACCCCCACAACCAACTACCGTAATTAGTTCTTCATTTTTAGTGCGTATGCTATTGATGGTTTCCAATACGTTTTGCAAGGCGTCTGGTGTGTGGGCATAATCTACAATAGCCGTTATTTTTTCATCAGAAATTAAATATTGAAATCGCCCGCTGACACTATCCAATTCACTTATCAAGCGAAGATTTTCTACTTTTTCGAGTCCAAGCAATTCTGCAGTGGCGTAAATTGCTAAAATGTTATAAGCATTAAAATTCCCAACCAATCTCGTCCATACTTCATTGTCATTAATTTTTAATAAAAGGCCACCAAATTGGTTTTCTAAAATCTGTGCTTTATAATCTGCATAGGTTTTTAAAGCATAGGTGAATTTTCGTGCTTTGGTGTTTTGAAGCATCACCAATCCATTCTTGTCATCAATGTTTACTAGTGCAAAAGCCTCTTTTGGTAAATTATCGAAGAATGATTTCTTTACATCTCTATAGTCAGCAAACGTATCATGATAATCCAGATGATCATGTGATAAATTTGTGAATATCCCTGCTTCAAATTTTAAGCCTTCCGTTCTATTTTGATGAATTCCATGCGAACTCACTTCCATGAAGCAAAATTCGACACCCTCATCATTCATCATATTTAAATAGTTATTGATGGTCAATGAATCTGGTGTGGTATGTGTTGCTTTGTATTCTTGATTGTCCACCAATATTTTTACGGTCGATAATAATCCAACTTTGAAACCTGCTTTTTTAAATAACTGATACAACAAGGTTGCAACGGTCGTTTTTCCGTTGGTACCAGTGACTCCCACCAGTTTTAGATTTTCGGAAGGATTTCCATAATAATTAGCTGCCATAAACGCCAAGGCTTTGCTCGCGCTTTCAACTTCTATATAGGTGATTCCATTTTGAAGATTTGCGGGAAGACTTTCACAAATAATCGCAATAGCGCCTTTCTCGATTGCGGTATCAATAAACAGGTGACCATCTGAAACAGTTCCCTTTATGGCCACAAAGACATCATTTTGAGTCATCTTTCGAGAATCAAAATCAATTGCATTTACTTGAACAGTCGTACTGCCAACCACTGCATTAATGGTAACCTTATATAATATGTCTTTTAACTCGGTCATTAAATGTTTAGGACAACAGTTTGATTTTTACGGACTTTGATTCCTTTTTCTATCGATTGTTTTTTTACGATGCCTACTCCTTCAATTTTTACTTTTAAGCCCATATTTTCGAGTAATGCAATAGCGTCCATAGCAGGCATACCCGTAACATCTGGCATGATGGTTTTAAATGTTTGGGCTACGTTATAGTAAGCTTCAAAATCATTTTCTACAACTGAATTTTTAAATTCCAGCGACTTTACCTCATCAGTAATTGGAGTATCCGTAAATATTTTTTGCGCAATCTTTTTAAACACTGGTCCAGAAACATCTGCACCATAGTAACCCACACTTTTATCTGGCTCGTGAATTACGACAATGCATGAATATTTTGGATTATCCGCAGGAAAATAGCCGGCAAATGAAGATATATAACTCAATTTATCTTTTTGTGCATAGTCTTTTTGGCAAGTCCCAGTCTTTCCTGCCATAGAAAAATTAGGTGAATACAGCTTATGTCCTGTTCCACGTTTGTTTTCAACAACATTTTTGAGCAAATCACGTACTTTAAGGATAGTTTCCTTTGAACAGATTTGCGGATTGATAACTTGTTTTTTGAAAGGCACAATGGTCTTGTCAAACTCGCGTACTTCCCTCAAAAATTGAGGCTTTAACATCTCGCCATCGTTGGCAATAGCATTATAAAAGGTTAAAGTTTGCAAAGGAGTAAAGGAAACCCCATAGCCATAGGCCATCCATTGCAAGGCAATACCACTCCAGCGTTGTTTATTATTAGGATGTGGAATGATTGGTGCTGGTTCGCCAATAATTGGCAGATCGAGTTTGTTGTTTAAATTCATCGCGTACAGACGCTCCACAAATTTTTTGGGTTGATTTTTATATGCTTTGTCAATTGCAGCAACAATTCCTGTATTGGAGGACACTTCGAACGCTTTGGAAATTGAAATTTTTCCATAGCCTCCCTGCTTGGAATCTCTCACTTTTTTTCCATAATAAGATAGGATTCCACCATTAGTGTCAACAACATCGCTAGTATCGATGACTTTATCCTCCAATGCGGCTGTAATGGCCATGAGTTTAAAAGTTGAGCCTGGTTCGTGAGATTCTCCTACGGCATAGTTTAACCGCTCATAATAGTAGCCATCAGAATTGCGACCAAGATTGGAAATGGCTTTAATTTCGCCAGTTTTGGTTTCCATGACAATGACACAACCATGATCTGCTTTATATTTTTCCAACTGTTCCAATAAGGCATGGTGAGCAATATCTTGAATATTGACGTCCAAGGTGGTGTAAACATCATAACCATCTTTAGGTTCCACTTCGTTATAATCTGCGATTGGCTTCCACTGACCTTGACCAATTTTTTGTTTCCACCGATGGCCATCCGTTCCACGTAAGTATTTCACCCCAAATGCTCCATCAATTCCTGCTCTTGTTACATTTCCATCTTCATCAAAACGTTCATAACCAATACTTCTCTGGGCGATTCCACCCATTGGATGTTCCCGTTTTGTGGTTTGTTCTACGATTAGTCCACCTTTGAATGCACCAAGATTCAAGAGCGGAAAATTTCTGATTCTAGTATAGTCCGTATAATTGATATTGCGTGCTACTAGAAAATATCTGTTTTTATTGGCTCTCGCTTTTCTTAACTCATTTTGGTAGTAATTGGATGACTTACCATTATATTTCGAAAGTGAATCACTCAGTGGCTTAAGATATTTTTCAAAGGTTGTGTTTGTCGGAGTCAATGCATCAAAACGAATATCATATTTAGGAATTGATGTCGCCAAAAGACTTCCATCTGCCGCATAGACATTACCTCTATTTGCGGGAATTATAACATTCTTTATAGTACGTTGTTCGGCTAAATCTCTATACTTATCTCCTTGAATGAATTGAATATCTATCAATTTATAAACAACGAGAAAGGCGAAGACGAACATAATGCCTGCTACGAAATACAATCGGTTCAATATGCTCTTTTCGGTTACTGCCACTTAATTATTTGTTTTGTGATGCTACTTTTATTTTCTTCGGTGGAATTACAGATGGCGCAATTCCTTTTTCTGACATTTTTTTGACAAGTGCCGATTCCATCTTTAGTCTCATCAATTTGGAACGACCATCCACAAATGCCGAACGCCATTCTTTTACTTCGTTGTTTAAACGTGCGATGTCGTGTACTTTCTGGTCAGCGCTATGAGAGCTTGCAATCATAATAATGGCTAAAAGTGAAATGAAAATGATGATTCTCCAATTTTTGAACGAATCATCGCTGATTAAAAACTTACCTTTTAATATGCCATACAGACTTTGCTTCATAACTTTTCTGCAATTCTCAATTTTGCGCTTCTCGCTCTATTGTTTTGTCTAATCTCATCTTTTGATGGAACTATCAGGCCATTGACCTTCCGAAGGGGCACTTCAAAATTCCCAAACATATCCCGTTCAGGCTCTCCCTCAAACATGCCGTTTCTAATAAATCGTTTTACCAATCGGTCTTCCAAAGAGTGATAGGATATAAAACTCAATCGCCCTCCTTTTTTCAACACTTCTGGCATTTGGATCAATAATTCTTTTAAAGCCTCTATTTCCTGATTCACTTCAATTCGAATGGCTTGATAAATTTGCGCTAACACTTTATGTTCATTTTTGTGTTTTACAAATTTTTTCAGAACCTCTTTGAGATGTTCACTCGATTTGATTTCCTTTTGACTTCTTTCTTCAACAATTACTCTTGCCATTGCTGGCGCTTGTCTTAACTCACCATATTGCAAGAGCACCTCTTTTATTTGCTCTTCTTCATATTTGTTGATAACGTGATAAGCTGATAGCTGACTGTCTTGATTCATTCTCATATCGAGATCAGCTTCAAAACGTGTTGAAAAACCACGGTCAGCAACATCAAATTGATGAGAGGAAACTCCAAAATCAGCAAGAACTCCATCTACCTCCTTCACACCATAAAATCTCAAAAAGCGTTTGATGTATCTAAAATTTTCATTAATCAATGTAAATCGGCCATCATCGATTGTATTTAACAGAGCGTCTTTATCTTGGTCAAAAGCATATAATTTTCCATTAGGACCCAATCGTTTTAGAATTTCACCACTATGACCACCTCCGCCGAATGTGACATCGACATAGACACCATCTGGTTTTATATTTAAACCGTCAACTGTTTCTTTAAGTAAAACTGCATTATGATACTCCATTGTTATCATCTTGTCCCATGACATCTTCAGCTAAATCAGCAAAATCACCAGTGGCGTCATCAATAGCCTGTTCGTATTTATCTTTATCCCAAATCTCAATAATGTTAATAGCTGATGACATTACAATATCTTTGGTGATATCAGAAAAAGTCATCAAATCTTTAGGTATCAGCAAGCGTCCTGTGCCATCTACTTCAACCACTTTCACTCCTGCTGTAAAACGACGAATGAAATCATTGTTCTTCTTTTTGAAACGGTTGAGTTTGTTTATTTTCTCCATTAATGCATTCCACTCGGTCATTGGATATAATTCCAAACATGGCTGAAAGACCGCTCTTTTCAGTACAAAACCATCTTGAAGCATAGGCAACAGCTGCTTTTTAATGGCAGCTGGAAGCATCAACCTTCCCTTGGCATCTACTTTACATTCGTATGTTCCTATTAATGAGTTCAAAATGATTGGTTTGCAATTAAAACGACTACGATTCAAATATATCGAAAATATTACCACTTTTTACCACTTTTTACCACTTTTGTTTATAAGTTTTTAAATTTATACTGATTTTAAAGATAAAAACGACCTTATGGAATTGTCATTTATTTGATTATCAGGTGTTTGAAAACTGGTAAACTTTTTATATTTTGATTGTCGAAAACTATTCTCGAAGGATTCTTTGGAAGTCTGATGAAAATAAAATTATATTTCCCCGAAATACTTATATTTGTTTTTTGAGCAATAGACTAACCAATCAATGAGATACCGTTTAAGAAAAGAGAAAAATTACAGTTATATTGAAGAAGGTGAAGGCCAACCGATCATCGTCCTTCACGGATTGATGGGAGGCTTGAGCAACTTTGACGCCGTGTTACATTATTTTGGTAGCAAAGGATATAAAGTGATCATACCCGAACTTCCTATTTACACAATGTCATTGTTAAAAACAAACGTCAGAAGTTTTGCCAAATATCTTCATGACTTCATCGCTTTTAAAGAGTTGGATAACGTTATTCTTCTTGGCAATTCATTAGGTGGTCATATCGGTTTATACCATACTAAATTGTATCCTGATAAAATAAAGGCTTTAATTATCACAGGTAGTTCTGGATTATACGAAAGTGCTATGGGTGGAGGATATACTAAACGTGGTGACTATGAGGTGATCAAGAAAAAAGCCCAGGATGTGTTTTATGATCCAGCGGTAGCTACAAAAGAAATCGTGGATGAAGTTTATGAAACTGTAAATGATAGAAATAAGTTGATAAAAACTTTGGCAATAGCCAAAAGTGCCATTCGACATAATATGGCAAAGGATTTACCTAACATGGCTCTTCCTGTTTGTATTATTTGGGGTAAAAACGACACGGTTACACCTCCTGAAGTTGCAAATGAATTCCACGAACTACTACCAAATTCGGATTTATTTTGGATTGACAAATGTGGGCATGCCGCTATGATGGAGCATCCAGATGAATTCAACAAAATTCTTGATGGTTGGTTCCAGAAACGTAAAATTTAAAAAGAATTCCAAAATAAATTTTGAATTTGAATACTCGAATTTGAATAAATCTTAAATCAAATGCTGATTAAAACTGCTGAATTTGTGATGAGCAATTCCGATGTGGCAAAATGCCCAAAGGATGTGCTGCCTGAATATGCCTTCATAGGTCGCAGTAACGTTGGGAAGTCATCATTGATTAACATGTTGACCAATCACAAAAATTTAGCAAAAACGTCTGGTCGACCAGGGAAAACGCAACTTATCAATCATTTTTTGATTAATAAAAATTGGTTTTTGGTGGATTTGCCAGGTTATGGTTATGCAAAAGTTTCAAAATCTGCTAAGAAGAAATTTCAGAAATTCATCACAGATTATTTTGAAAAACGACAACAACTGGTCGGAGCTTTTGTTTTAGTAGATATTCGGCACGAACCTCAAAAAATCGATTTGGAATTTATGCAATATATGGGCGAAAAAAGAATTCCGTTTTCTATCATTTTCACTAAAGCTGATAAATTAAAACCAAAAGTGATTGAACGAAATGTTGAAGCCTATACACAAGAGTTATTGAAGACTTGGGAAGAAACCCCCGTATATTTTATTACGTCCTCAACGTCTTCAGTAGGTCGGGATGAGCTATTAGCGCATATCGATACAACTAATCAAGAAATCAATACACTTCGACAGAATTAGAATTAACCCTTTACATCTAGAGCATCTCTTAAAGCATTCCCTATTAACATAAATGCCATTACCAATAGCATGATGCAAAGGCCAGGTATTAAAGCTAAATAAGGCTTTCCAAGAATGATGTAATTATAGTGATCTTTTATCATCGCTCCCCAACTGGCCATAGGTGGTTGTGCACCTATTCCAAGAAAACTCAATCCGCTTTCCACTAAAATTGCTGCCGCGAAATTAGCGGCAGAAATCACAATAACCGGCGCCATTATATTAGGCAAAATATGTCTTGAGATAATTCTAAAATCATCAAACCCCAATGCTCTTGCCGCTGTGACATATTGCATTTCCTTAACACTGATGATTTGCCCTCTAACAACTCTTGCGACTTCTACCCACATTGTTAAACCAACCGCAATAAAGACCTGCCAAAAACCTTTGCCAAGAGCCAAGGTAATTGCAATAACCAACAATAGAGTTGGTATCGACCATGTCACGTTAATAATCCACATGATAAAGGCATCGATTTTTCCTCCAAAATAACCTGCAACACTTCCCATAAATATGCCGATCACCAATGAAATAAAAACGGCTATGAAACCTATGAAAAACGAAATTCTTGCTCCAATTAGTATCCTGCTTAAATAATCTCTACCATATTTATCGGTACCAAATGGGAATCGCTTTTCCTTTATAAATTTTTGATAGTTTCCTTCCGGGAAGTTTGTCAAAGGAATTTGTTTGATGACACCCTCCAAACCATCGGAGGCGTATTCTGTATATACCAATTGCTCATTTTCAACTTTGTAGTTTGTAATGGGTATTTCTGTATCAGTGTTCTCTGTCCCGAAAAATAACATTGAAAAAAATGATTGATCGTTTTCTAAATGTGATGGAATTGTCAACATTTGAACCTTAAAACCAGGTTTTTTGGAATGAATGGATAAGTGCATCTGATTGGCATTTTGCGAATCATCAGGTGCGAACACATAAGCAAAGATGGAAATGAGACCAACCAAAACAATAAACCAAAAACTTAAAACGCCCCAAAGGTTCTTTTTGAACTTTTGGAGCGCCAATTGAGATAATGAGCTATTTCTTTTACCCATTTATTGTTTAGAATTTGTAGCTACTTTCGTTTTTACTGGATATGACATTTTGAGATCATTCAATACATTCAAAGCTTCTTCAATATAGACATCCTGACTCAAACTCTTGTGCCAGCGTTCGCGCTTTTCTTTCAAAATGCTGTCAGCAGACATTAATTTGTTTTCATAAGGTAATGATGTAAATGTTAAATTTGTTTTATAGTCTGAAAGCCTTTCAAAATGCTTGGCTTCTTCCTCATTGAGTTTGATTTGAGCCCTGTAATCATCATAATTAAGGGAATAACTTTCTTTATCTCTAATCTTCTTTACCCATTGAGCGTTTTGATCAATTAATTGTAACTGCTCATTATTTGCCATTCGTTCTTTACTTTTTTTAATAGTTTCATCGTAATCGAAATAATTCTCAAAGAGCGTATAAGGTACTGCATCTATTTTATCCCAAGGCAATGGATTCTGTTGGTCTTTTTCACCTAAATCAATATAACTATAGCGATCTGGAACCACGACATCACTTTTTACACCTTCCAATTGTGTAGAACCTCCATTAATACGGTAGAATTTTTGAGTTGTAAACTTCAATGCTCCCATATCACCATTAGTATTGTTACGTACCATACGGTTTAAATCCAATACATTTTGAACTGTACCTTTACCATAGGTTTGCTTGCTGCCTATAACGATTGCTCTTTTATAGTCTTGCATGGCTGCGGCCAATATTTCTGATGCCGAAGCTGATAATTCGTTTACCAAAATTACCAATGGACCATCCCAAGCAATGGATCTATCCTTATCTGCAAGAACATCTTTTTCTTCTCCTGCCGTTTTGACCTGAACGATTGGACCATCTTTAATAAATAATCCACCCATATCAACAACTGTTTGAAGTGAACCACCACCATTGTTTCTCAAATCCAAAACCAAACCTTCCACACCTTGTTCTTTCAATCTCTCTATTTCAAGTTTCAAATCCGATGCGGCGTTACGCTTATTATAATCTTCAAAATCAACGTAGAATTTTGGAAGATTGATCACTCCAAAAGTCTTATCATCTTTTATAACTGTTGATGATTTTGCGTAAGTTTCTTCAAGTTCCACAATATCACGTGTGATTTTTAGATCGTCTATTGTTCCGTTTACTTTTTTTACTGTCAAAATCACATTTGTCCCTTTTGGTCCTTTTATCAATTTGACGGCATCATCAAGGCGCATCCCTACCACATTCACTGGAGGTGTATCATCGTCTTGTTTTACTTTGAGTATTTGATCGCCAACTTCCAATTCATTTTGCCTCCAAGCTGGTCCACCACTGATGATCTCATTGATTGTGATAACATCCATTTTTTTCTGAAGTCGAGCTCCAATTCCTTCAAAATTTCCAGACATAGCGACATCAAAACGATCTTTTTCCTCTGGTGCAAAATAAAAGGTATGTGGATCAAATTCTTCTACAATCGCATTGATATATACAGAAAACCAATCCTTTCGTTGTCTGTCATCAATAAAATCATATAGTTCATCCAATGATTTCAGAGTCGACTCTCGCGCTTCCTTCTCTAATTCAACAGATGATTTTTTTTCTACTGATTTTTCTTTCTTTTCATTATTATCTTTCTTGTTTCTATTATCAATCGGCTGATCATTAAGTTCTTCATTAATATGATCATATTCCAAATTTCTCGCTGACTGAGCATGCTGCGTGTCTGTAAAAGAATTTTCTTGTTGTGAAATCAAATCATCATAATTAGCAATCGTAGAAAATTTAAGTTGCTGTCTCCAACGATTTTTCATTTCTTTTTTGGAAGTCACATATTTCAAGTTCTGGTAATCAGTAGAAAATTCTTCTTTGATATCAAAGTTGAAAGGCTCCGAAAGCACTTCTTTATAAAGTTCTTTGGATTCTTCAAGTCTTTGCAACAAACGCTCGTGAGTTAGGTTAAAAAATGTGATGTCATAACTCCTTATTTGATCATCCAATTTGTCTTGATACACTCTAAACTCCTTAATATCGGATTCGTAAAAATAGCGCTTGAATGGATCTAATTGATCCAGATAATCTTTAAATACATTTTCAGAAAAATCATCGTTGATTTCCTTTGGATTAAAATGACCTTGCTCAAGCACATACGTAATCAATTGTATGAGCAATTTATCTTTATTTGGATCTTCAAATTTTTTAGTTGTAAAACTGCAAGAGGCAAACGCCATCAAGAGCACCAACAGGAGCAGTTTATAATTCCTTTTCATTGTTTTCATGTATTTGGGTATATTTTTATTAAAACTTTAAAGTCTGCTAATCATGTCTTTCATTAAATCTGAATTTCATAATTTTTACTAAAGTATAAGAAAAAACCATGCCAATAAAACCTGTGGCTACTAATTTTTTGTTAAAGCCAACAATATAAGTAATTCCAACGTAATTTATGTATTTTTGTGACTTTAAAAAATAGCATTCATGTCTAAAAAACCTCTTATTTTAGTTACTAACGATGATGGTATTACAGCTCCTGGTATCAGAGCACTAATCGAAGTGATGAATGAAATCGGAGATGTGGTTGTTGTAGCACCAGACAGTCCTCAAAGCAGTATGGGACATGCTATCACGATTAATTCTACGTTGTTCGTTGAAAAGGTAACTGTTGACAAAGGCAAACTGGAAGAATATAGTTGTTCGGGAACGCCTGCAGACTGTGTTAAATTAGCTGTCAAGCAAATTCTGAAAAGACGCCCAGATTTATGCGTTTCTGGGGTGAATCATGGTTCTAACTCTTCCATTAACGTCATATATTCTGGCACAATGAGCGCTGCTTTAGAAGCTGGAATTGAAGGCATCCCTGCCATTGGATTTTCGCTTTTGGATTATAACTGGAATGCAAATTTTGAACATTCTAAACCCTTCATCAAAACCATTGTAGAGAATGCCCTTAAAAATGGAATTCCAAATGGAGTGGTATTGAATGTCAATATTCCAAATTTGAAAAAAAAGGAAATCAAAGGAATTAAAGTCTGTCGACAAGCTAAAGCCAATTGGGAAGAGGAATTTGATAAAAGAAAAAACCCTCAAGGACGTGATTATTATTGGTTGACAGGAACATTTGTTAATCTTGACAAAGGTGAAGATACTGACGAATGGGCATTGAGTGAAGGTTATATTTCAGTGGTCCCTGTTCAGTTTGATTTAACTGCTCACCATGCCATCCAACATTTGAATAGTTGGAAATTGAATGACTAATGAATTTTGATTTATTATATGATTAGAAAAGAAGTATTTATCGGTTTTATCGTTGGGCTCATTGCCAATGGTATCGGATTGATCCTAGCAATTTTTATTTTTGGAAATGGTGATGGCATAGAAACTACTATTCAGCAATCGATAGCACAAGGATTTTTTAATAAACTTGTCAGTATTGGAGCCGTTTTGAATTTGATAGCATTCTTTTTATTTATCAAATTGAAACGCGATTATAGAGCAAGAGGTGTTATTTTAGCAACAATATTAATTGCAATTGTGACCTTTTTGATTAACTTTATTTAGAGATGAAAGAACATAGAAAAGAGAAAAAGGACCTAACATTGAAATCTTTCATCTTTTTTATATTTTCTATATTCTATTTTCTTGGTTCAAAAATATGAAGTACTACATCATCGCTGGCGAAGCCTCTGGAGATTTACATGGCTCCAATCTAATGAAAGCATTGCTCAAGCAAGATGTCAATGCCCAATTTAGGTTTTGGGGTGGCGATTTGATGAGAGAAGTAAACGACAATCTCATTAAACATTACAGGGAATTGGCTTTTATGGGTTTTGCTGAAGTAATAATGAACTTAAGGACGATCACCAAAAACCTAGCATTTTGTAAATCAGATATTGAAGCTTACAATCCTGATGTCATCATATTTATTGACTATCCAGGATTTAATCTTCGTATAGCGAAATGGGCCAAACAAAAAGGTTACAAAACACACTACTATATTTCACCACAGATCTGGGCTTGGAAAGAAAATCGAATAAAAGATATTAAGCGTGATGTTGATAAGATGTATGTTATTCTACCTTTTGAGAAAGGGTTTTATGAAGACAAACATGAGTGTCCAGTTGAATTTGTAGGCCACCCATTAATTGATGCAATTGCAGACAGAAAAACCATTAGCACTTACGAATTCAGGGCGAAACATGGCTTATTGAACAAACCTATCATCGCTCTATTGCCTGGAAGCCGTAAACAGGAAATCAAAAAAATGCTTTCAGTGATGTTGAGTGTCACAAAATACTATCCTGATTATCAGTTCGTCATTGCCGGAGCACCTAGTCAAGACCGGGAGTTTTATTTTAAATTCATTAAAAAAGCCAATGTTTCTTTCGTGGACAATAAAACCTATGATTTATTGAGTATGTCCACTGCCGCATTGGTCACTTCAGGAACGGCAACCTTGGAAACTGCATTATTTAAAGTCCCTCAGGTAGTTTGCTATAAAGGGAATTGGATTTCATATCAAATTGGTAAACGTTTAGTGAATTTGAAGTATATTTCGCTTGTTAATTTAATAATGGACAAAGAAGTGGTTACTGAATTGATTCAAAATAATTTCAATCCTAAACGATTAAGAAAAGAGTTAGATAAGATCTTGGATGAAGAAACCAGACAGAGAATATTCTTGGATTATTTTGAGTTGGAAAAGAAACTTGGTGGACAAGGAGCTAGTTCAACAACTGCAAAATTGATTTATAACGCCTTGAAAAATTGAACTTTTAATGAAAAAAATCATCTTTGTTTTATTTCTTACCATTTGCTTCTTTAGTTGCAAATCCTCAAAATATTCCAAAAAATCATCTGGAAATAATACAACTGTTTCTTCCAAACCATCAAATACTGTTATTGACAATAAGAGTCCAAGAAGGAAAAATACAGATTATCCAGATATTAATGAGCCAAATAGTCGGAATGCTAATTCAGAATTGGCTGAAAATATTATTGATTATGCCATGAAATTTGAAGGCGTTCGATACAAATATGGAGGAACAGATAAAAAAGGGATGGATTGTTCAGGATTAGTAACTTCTGCTTTCAGCACTGAAGGTATTTCACTTCCTAGATCTAGCAGCGACATTGCACTTTCGGGAGACTGGATTGACCTTAAGGAGGTTCAAAAAGGAGATTTATTATTTTTTGCAACCAGTGGTAAAAGCAGAAATGTGAACCATGTGGCTCTTGTAACCCACGTCAATGATGGACAGGTACAATTTATACATTCTACAACTAGTGCAGGGGTTATCGTATCCTCTTTGGCGGAACGATATTGGTATTTTGCCTTTGTCCAAGCTAGGCGACTGCTCTAATCATTATATATGAAGCTGCTGGATTTCGTCATTTTAAAGCTCACGCTTTGCTTTATTGTCGGAATTCTCATTGGCTATTTTATAACGATTCCCTCACTGATAGTGCTTTATCTCTGTTTCGGGTTACTGATTTCTTTATTGGTTTGTTTATTAGTCAGCAGGACTAAACTTGAAAAGACAATTTGGTTTGGCGCAATCACTTTCTTAACCATGATGTGTATAGGGATTTTGGTAGTCAATTTTCATGACCAACGACACTTTAAAAATCATTATTCCAACGTCATTTCAACTAAAAATGACATACCCCAATTAATAACTTTTAAAGTTCGTGAAGTCCTGAAACCGACGGCATATCATAATAAATATGTTGTGGATATTTTAAAGCTTGATCAGCAGTCCGTTTCTGGAAAATTGTTATTGAACGTTCAGAAGGATTCAATTCATACCCCATTAAACGTTGATGATATACTGGTCTCAAGTAATTCAATTTCTACAATCAACACTCCATTAAATCCTTATCAATTCAATTATAACAACTATCTGAAAAAACATTATATCGATCATCAGATTTTTGTTGCCAACAATTCACTTCTTAAAATCAGTTCAGAATCCCATACTATTTTAGGTTTCGCTGCTGAATTCCGTTCGAAAATTGATCAACGGCTTAAATCCTATAATTTTAAACCTGATGAACTTGCAATTATTGATGCATTGCTTTTAGGGCAACGAAAAGACATCAGTCCTGATACCTATAATAGTTATGTGAATGCGGGAGTCATTCATATTCTTGCAGTTTCCGGACTTCACGTCGGAATCATTTTACTGTTATTAAATAGGCTTTTTAAACCGGTTGAGCGTTTGATACATGGTAAAATCATAAAAACTATTATTTTGGTTTTAATCCTTTGGGGTTTTGCCATCATTGCAGGATTATCGCCTTCAGTAATAAGAGCTGTCGGGATGTTTACAGTTGTTGCGATTGGCATGAATTTGAATCGTCCTGCTAATATTTACAACTCTTTGGCTATTTCAATGTTTTTTTTATTACTCATTCGCCCATTATATTTGTTTGATGTAGGTTTTCAAATGAGCTATACAGCTGTTATTGCCATTGCAAGTATCAAGCCTTTACTTGCGAGTCTATGGTATCCAAAATGGAAATTGGTCAATTATTTTTGGCAATTGATTTGCGTAACAATGGCAGCGCAGATAGGTGTCGTACCTATTAGTTTGTTTTATTTCCATCAATTTCCTGGTTTGTTTTTTCTGTCCAATTTGGTCATACTTCCATTTTTAGGCTTCATTTTGGGCTTTGGAATTATTGTTATTATATTAGCATTACTGAATATGTTGCCTTCTTTTGTGGCTGATTTTTTTGGATTTTGTATCGGTACAATGAATAACTTTATTTCATGGGTATCACATCAAGAGAGATTTGTGTTGACGGATATTTCCTTTGGGCCTATTTTTCTAATTGTTGCCTATCTATTGATAATTTCTCTGTTTCTATATTTTAAAAAGCCGAAGTTTTCTCGTCTGGTTTTTGTTTTTATGTCAGTCCTCATGGTTCAAATTGCCATGTTTTTTGGAAATTATAAAAATCATTCAAAAGAATTCGTCGTGTTTCACAAAAGTAGAATTTCACTTATCGGAATTAAAGTGGATACAAAATTGAAAATAGCTGCAAATTGGGATAGTCTGACACAGGCGAATGATAAAGTTATCAAAAACTATAGTGTTGGAAATTCTATTGATGCTATTGAAAACACCAATCTTGAATCAGTTTATGAATTTAATCACCAAAAACTACTCGTTATTGATAGTTTGGGTGTGTATCAAATAAAATCATTTAAACCTGATTATATTCTCCTTCGGAATTCTCCTAAAATTAATTTGATTAGAATGATTGATTCGTTGCACCCAAAGCTGATCATTGCCGATGGCAGCAATTATAAATCGTACGTCGCAAAATGGAAATCAACTTGTAGCGAACAAAAAATCCCTTTCCACGTTACCAGTGAAAAGGGAGCCTTCATATATAAATATTAATTTCTTTAACCTTTGAATGCAGGTACAAAAGCTGAATAATAAGCATTAAAATCTTCTTGCGTTTTCATATCCTTGTGATTGTCATCTTTGAACATTTTAAGGTACAATTCTAATTGTTGTGGATTTTGATAGCCACGTACAGGGAAAATTGTATCTCCTTTTTCATCAAAGAAAACAATGGTTGGATATGCATTTACCTGAAGTTTACGTGTCAAATCATGTACTCCATTTCTTCTGCTAGCCATTTCAGCTTTATACCCCGGATTTGAATAAGTGACATCCTTATATTTTACAACGTCATTACCTTCTGCATTAAATTTCACAGCATAGTAATTGTCATTCACATATTTTGCTACATCGGGATTTTGGAAGGTATTTTTATCCAGCATCTTGCAGGGACCACACCAACTTGTGTAAACATCCATCATTATTTTCTTTGGTTTCTTTTTTTGAAGGGCCAAAGCTTCTTCGAAAGTGACCCATTTAATTTCTTGAGCTATTGAATTCGCCGAAACAAAGAATGTAACCGCCAATACCATTATAAATTTTTTCATAGAATTGTTATTTTCATTTCCTCCTTCGAGGAAATCTATTTTTTAATTAATCTTCTCTTTAAGAAGCAAAAGTTGTTCCGAACTTACAAAAAATGCTCCAAAAGGGAGCATTTTGTCTTTATTTTAACGATTTTATTCGATTATCTGATACCGTGCATCAATTTCTTTAATACTGGATTTAATAAAATAGAAACGAATCCAACTCCAATCGGAATCAAAGTAAATATCAAAAAGAAAGTCCCTAATGAATATTCAGCAGATATTTTATCGATCATACCGCCCATAGTACCGGCAGCTTTTTGACCAACGGCAATGGCCAAATACCATATACCGAACATAAAACCTATCATTCTTGCCGGAACTAATTTACTCAAATATGACAGACCAAGAGGAGACAAACAAAGTTCACCCATGGTATGAAGCAAATAGGCCAAAATCAAAAATATGATACTTACTGAAGCTGTCTTCGCTCCAGAAGGAATATCAGAAGCCCCGTAGGACAACACTGCAAAACCAAGCCCTAAAAGAATCAATCCTATTCCATATTTCATTGCTGCACTCGGATTATATTTACTTTCCCACCACTTTGAAAACAAAGGTGCAAGCGTGATAATAAAAAATGAATTTAAAATTCCAAACCATGTAGCATCTATTTGGTTGCCTTCCTGTGAAAATTTATCTACAAGTCTAAAAATAACCAATCCCCAAACTCCAAGGAATGCAATCGACAAAACAATATTAGAAACACCGATTCTCGTGAAGGTTTTTTTAAACAAGAGATAGATTACCCAACTGATGATGATAAGGGGGACTGTGGTAAGAAGTGCATCCACAACCTTAAAAATCATGGCAGAACTACCTACTAAATTACGATCGGTGTAATCCCTAGCAAACAGGGTCATAGAACCCAATGATTGTTCGAAAAACGCAAAGAAAAACACTGTAAAGACACCAAAGATGGAAACCGCAATAATCCGATCTCTTACAATTGGTAAATATCTTGAAATCCTAGTAATAAGTAAAATTAGGAACAACACTAGAGCGGTCAGAACCACTACATTTGAACCACTCATACCTCCAATTTCAAATGGCAACAAGCTTGTTTCCTTAATTTTTTCCAGCGGATCATTGAACAGATACAATAATCCACCTATGGTTGACAAAACAATTAATAACTTATCAAATAAAGTAAAAGGATTGAGCTTTACTACAACATTTGGATCCGCTTGTTCAACGGGAGCTTCTTCATTGATGTTTTGTGGGATTTCAACTTTGTAGATAAGTGAAGGTTTGGCTCCAACACCCCCAAACAGACTGCCTGCCAACCAAAATTGCAACATTCCCAAGAACATGAAAATACCTGCAAGGCCAAAACCCCAAGACCAGCCAAAATTTTCAGCAAGATAACCACATAACATCATTCCAAAAAAGGCACCAGCATTTACGCCCATATAAAAAATGGTGTATGCACCGTCTTTTTTGGACTCTTTCCCTATGTACATTTCAGAAATAATGGATGTAATATTTGGTTTGAAAAATCCGGTTCCTATAACTAATAATGCCAATCCAATATAAAATGTAAGAGTAGTTTCCATTGCCATTGAAGCATGTCCCAAAGTCATTATAAAACAGCCAATTACTACAGCCATACGATAACCTGTGATTTTGTCTGCCACCCATCCTCCAATTATAGGCGTTAAATATAACAAGGATGCATAAGTACCTATCAATGCCAAGGCATGTTCACGTGGCCAATCCCAACCCGGATTATCACTAATAATTGGAGCGGTAAGAAACAATACCAGTAGGATACGCATACCGTAGAAGGAAAAACGTTCCCACATTTCGGTAAAGAACAAAATGAAAAGCCCAGCTGGATGTCCTAATACCTTATCTTTAAATAGATTTTCAATATCTGTATTCATATTCAAAGGCTTTTAGTTATTTATATCTGGATCTGCTAATTCGAAACCTTCGGTCTCATCAGTGTGCATCATACGCTCGTTGTCTTCTGCTCCATGAGTTAATCGTTTTAGTGGTTTCAATATCAATATGAATAATGAACCTATGATTACGGTGAATACTAATATTCCTAAAAACACGGTATATTCTCCAAAATCACTTGCAGATTCTCCAACGATTCCAGCGACTTTACTACCAAGCCCTGTAGCGGCGAAATAAACACCCATCATTAGAGATGCATATTTAACTGGAGTAAGCTTGGTGATAAATGATAGTGCCACTGGAGACAAACAAAGTTCTCCAATTGTATGAAACAAATAAGCCAAGACCAACCATATCATACTTGAAGTACCAGATCTTTCAAATTCCATTGCGGCAAATACCATAAACAAAAATCCAAATCCCATTATAATAATACCCAAAGCCATTTTGAATAAGGAAGAAGCTTCCTTTCCCTTCAATTTGCGTTTGGCCCAAACTGACGCTACAACTGTCGCAAAAATGATGATAAATCCTGCGTTTAAACTCTGAAACATTACCGTTGGTATTTCCCAACCAAATAGGACTCTGTCAATTTTAGATTCCGTGTATAAGTTCATTAGTCCTCCTGCTTGCTCAAAGGCACCCCAAAACACAATAACCATTATAAAGGAGATAAGCAATACTAAAAATCTGTCTTTATAAATCTGCGTGTTTAATTCCTTATAAATCATCATCATCAATGATACCACGACGGTTAGAAATATGAACAACAAACCATAGCCCCATTCCAACGTGTACCATCCATAAAGTGAAATTAATAACAATACAATAGCGATCATTAACTGTTTGGGAGAGCTGAACAATTTAGAAAAAAGTTGCCCGTATGAAATCTCATTTTCATCATTTTTATCATATTCAAAATTTCCAACTTGGGTGAGATATTTTTGACCATATAAATAATTCATTAAACCTAATAACATCACTACACCTGCAAGTCCGAAACCAGCATGCCATCCCCATTCTGCAACTACCAAACCAATGATCAGTGTTGCCAATAGAGAGCCTAAATTTATTCCTATATAGAAAATACTAAATCCTTTATCCCTTCTGATATCGCCTTCTTTATAAAGCCCGCCAACCATTGTAGAAATGTTAGGTTTCAATAGACCAACACCTAAAATCACAAGTCCCAGACCAGTATAAAATGCCCATACATCTGTTAGCACTAAAACACCGTGACCCAAACATAAAACGATAGCTCCTACTAGCACTGCTTTTTTCTGGCCTATCAATTTATCCGCTATCATTCCTCCGGGAATTGACATGACATAAACTAACATTGTATACCAACCATAAAGGGCTAATGCTTCCTTATCAGTCCATCCCAAACCTGGACCTCTATCATCACCGATGGTTTCAGTTGTCATATAAAGCACAAGTAATGCTCTCATACCATAATAAGAGAAGCGCTCCCACATTTCTGTAAGAAACAAAATATAAAGACCTATCGGCTGCCCAAAAAGCTCACGCTGATGGGGTTGTAATGTTGTTGAAGACATAAGTTTACAAATTAGTTAGTTTATTAAGATTTTGCCATTATGGACAAAGCGAAATTTTTGTCAAAATGCTGTCAAGTTTACTAAAAATAATGCAAAAACACTAACGTTTGATTGTTAAATGCGTAAACACAAGATTAGTCGCAGATTATTAATAGCAAGATGTTATCTTTGCATTTCTAAAAGGAAATTCATGGACCAACCCATCATAGGTTTTTCAAAACTGTCTAAATCTGAAAAGATTGACTGGATAGTAAAGACATATTTTGCCAATAATAAGAGCGCGGAAAACGTGATCAAGCA
>JAGXIE010000183.1 GCA_024635765.1 Flavobacteriaceae bacterium
AAATAATCCTGGGTAAAATCAGAAATGGCGCGAGCGGCTTTGGTAGGTTCGTAATCCGCATAATACTCGTCCACTTTTTGAATTAATGTATTCAGTTCTGACAGAATCCAACGATCGATTTCCGGACGATTCTCTAACGGGACATCGGCTTCAGAATAATTGAAATTATCAAGATTTGTATATAAAGTAAAGAACGAATAAGTGTTGTACAAAGTGCCAAAGAATTTACGTTTGACCTCTTCTATACCTTCGATATCAAATTTTAAATTGTCCCATGGATTCGCGTTTGCAATCATGTACCATCGCGTCGCATCCGCTCCATACGTGGAAATTGTGGTAAAAGGATCTGCGGCATTGCCAAGACGTTTGGACATTTTCTGTCCGTTTTTGTCTAGCACCAAACCGTTTGACACCACATTTTTATAGGCCACTGAATCAAACACCATTGTTGAAATAGCATGTAATGTATAAAACCAGCCTCGTGTTTGATCCACGCCTTCTGCAATGAAGTCTGCGGGAAAAGCCTTGCTTTTATCAATTAAGTCTTTATTTTCAAAGGGATAATGCCATTGTGCATAAGGCATGCTCCCAGAATCAAACCATACGTCGATCAGATCACTTTCACGAGTCATTGGTTTTCCTGTTGGAGACACCAATACAATCTCGTCTACAATATTTTTGTGCAAATCGATTTTTGCATAATTATCTTCGGAATTGTTGCCAATTTCAAATTTTTCGAAAATATCCTTTTCTAAAATACCTGCATCAACAGCACGTTTCATTTCAGTTTTCAACTCCTCAACCGAACCAATACAGATTTCCTCCTTACCATCTTCTGTTCTCCAGATTGGTAGCGGAATTCCCCAGTAACGAGAACGTGATAAATTCCAGTCATTAGCATTCGCTAGCCAATTCCCAAAACGCCCAGTTCCTGTTGAAGCTGGTTTCCAATTAATAGTATTGTTCAATTCAACCATTCGGTCTTTGACCTCTGTTACTTTAATGAACCAAGAATCCAATGGATAATACAAAATCGGTTTGTCCGTTCGCCAGCAATTTGGGTAACTGTGCTTATATTTTTCAACCTTAAAGGCTTTATTGTCTATTTTCAATTGAATTGCCAAATCGACATCCACGGAAACTTCTGGAGCTTCTTCCTCTTTGTAATATTCAATTTTGACATACTTCCCTGCATGCTCGCCCATTTCTGGTCGAAACTTGCCTTGTAAATCGACCAATGGAACTAAATTTCCATTTTCGTCTTTTACCAATAATGGTGGGATTTCCGGACTTGCTTGTTTGGCGACTAATGCATCATCTGCTCCAAAGGTTGGTGCAGTATGTACGATCCCTGTACCATCTTCAGTTGTTACAAAATCTCCAGCGATCACTCTAAAAGCATTTTCAGGATGCTCATAAGGCAAGGCATATGGTAATAGTTGCTCGTATTTGATGCCAACTAAATCTTTTCCTTTGAATTCCTTAACAACGTAATAAGGGATTTTTTTATCTCCAGATTTATAATCCAACAATTCTGGTTTTGTTTCAACCTCTAAAAATTTTCCAGCAAACTGTTCGTTGACCAAACTCTTTGCCAAAATCACGTTCATTGGCTCAAATGTATATTGGTTATAGGTTTCAACCAACACATAATCGATTTTTTGTCCAACAGTCAGTGCCGTGTTACTAGGAAGAGTCCAAGGCGTGGTCGTCCAAGCCAGAAAATAAATCGTTCCCTCGTCTTTTAAAAAGTCTGGAAGTGAACTTTCAATTGCTTTAAATTGTGCGACTACAGTTGTATCGGTGACATCCTGATAAGTACCTGGTTGGTTCAGCTCATGTGAACTTAAACCTGTACCAGCTTTTGGAGAATATGGTTGGATTGTGTAGCCTTTATATATTAATTTCTTATCATAGATTTGCTTCAACAACCACCAAACGCTCTCCATGTATTTTGGTTCGTAGGTAATGTATGGGTCTTCCATATCTACCCAATAGCCCATTTTTTCGGTCAGATCGTTCCAAACGTCTGTGTAGCGCATGACGGCTTTACGGCATGCTGTGTTATAATCTTCAACAGAAATAGTCTTTCCGATGTCTTCTTTAGTAATTCCGAGCTCTTTTTCGACGCCAAGCTCAATCGGAAGTCCATGCGTATCCCAACCGGCTTTTCGTTTAACCTGAAAGCCTTTCATGGTTTTGTATCTCGGGAAAATATCTTTGATCGCTCGAGCTAAAACATGATGCACACCAGGAAGTCCATTTGCAGAAGGAGGTCCTTCAAAAAACACATACGGTTTGCTACCTTCACGTGTCGTGACGCTTTTATCAAAAATGTTGTTTTCTTTCCAATATTTGCCGATTTCGTCAGCAACTTTTGGTAAGTCAAGACCTTTATATTCAGGGAATTTACTGTTCATTATCTCCGTGATTCTTTTCGAAGTGCGAAATTAATGATTTTTGGGAAAATAGAAGGTGAAAATTGCCGAAAAAGACCACATGGTTTTTTAAAACAATCTCTTTTTAAATGTCAATTCTCCTTTTTAAAAGTTTTTTTAAAACGATTCGCTTTTGCCAATAACAGTTGTTGGTCTTCAGACGTTGTATTTGTTTCTGAAATAACCCTTCCTTTTTTTAGATAAATAGTCTTGGTGTCAGAACCTGAAACAGATTGAAGATACACCAATTCATTGTCTTTAAAGTAATAGGTTTCCGTAAAGGTTCTTGCAGCCTTTTCTACATTTTTTATTTTGAAGAGTTCGTTGGTGTTTTCATCAAAATAAACAGTATATTTAAAACTTCCAATATCTTGAAAACCATCTGCGTCAGTCAAAGCGCCTTCAGTCACTTCTGTTTTTAGGTTTTGGTCGCTTTCTATTTTAGAAATGTAACTTTTAGTATCCTGCAGGATGGCGTTTGAATCTTTACCTACTTTTGGGCCACAAGAGTAGAATATTGAAATAATAAGGACTGTTAAAATTGATTTATGTTTCATATGGCTTATGTTTTAAACGATAAAGCTAACCAAATCCTCTATTTTGGAAATAAGCTGAACCTTGATGACACTTTTCTTTAATGCTATTTTATTATATTTAGATACAAATATGGTTGAAAAACCCAATTTTTCAGCTTCTAAAATACGTTGCTCAACACGTTGCACGGGTCTAATTTCTCCAGACAGCCCCACCTCGGCAGCGAAGCAATAATCTTTTGGAATTGCAACATCTTCATTTGAAGATAAAATGGACGCCACCACAGCCAAATCAATCGATGGATCATCGACTGTAATACCACCAGTAATATTTAAAAAGACATCTTTCGCTCCTAGTCTAAATCCAGCACGTTTTTCGAGAACTGCCAACAACATATTCAATCGTTTCGCATTAAAACCTGTGGCGCTTCTTTGTGGCGTTCCGTAAACAGCAGTGCTGACCAGAGCTTGCACTTCAATCAACAAAGGGCGAACACCTTCAAGAGTTGCTGCAACAGCATTTCCGCTCAATTCTTCGTCTTTTTTGGAAATGAGTATTTCCGATGGATTGCTTACCTCTCTCAAACCAGTTCCTTGCATTTCATAAATTCCTAATTCATGTGTGGAACCGAATCGGTTTTTGTTGGCTCGCAAAATCCGAAAAACATGGTTGCGGTCGCCTTCAAACTGTAAAACGGTGTCCACCATATGCTCCAAAATTTTAGGGCCAGCAATATTGCCATCTTTAGTGATATGCCCTATCAAGATAACTGGAGTTGCCGTTTCTTTTGCGTATTTTATGAGCTCCGTAGTACATTCTTTAATTTGGGAAATACTTCCAGAGGAGGATTCAATATAATCACTATGAAGCGTTTGGATGGAATCAATGACCACAATATCTGGTTCCAATGCTTCAATTTGTTTGAAAATATTTTGAGTTTTGGTTTCAGTGAGAATGTAGCAATTGTCACTGTTCGGATGAATGCGCTCCGCACGCATCTTTATTTGTTTTTGACTCTCTTCTCCAGAAACATAAAGTGTTTTATAGGGTAGCTTTAAGGCAATTTGAAGCATCAAAGTACTCTTGCCTATTCCTGGTTCGCCTCCTAAAAGTATCAAGGAGCCCGGCACGATACCACCACCAAGCACACGATTGAACTCCTCATCCAGTGAATTCATACGAGCATCTTGAGACGCATCAATTTCGTTTATTTTTAAAGGTTTTGAAACACGTTTAACGGCTGAAGTTGGTGACTTCCAATCACTTTTTTCTTCTTTTTGAATGACTTCCTCTACAATGGTATTCCATTCTTTGCAAGCCGTACATTGACCTTGCCACTTTGAGTATTGTGTGCCACAATTTTGACAGAAAAATGTTGTTTTTACTTTAGCCACTATTGAATCTTTAGGCTAAAATAACCATATTTCTGGTATTAAAAGTTGAATGGTTTGTATTCTTTTGTTAAAACAAAATCTTACTCTTTTTCATCAGTCTCTTCAGATTCTTCAGCCACAAATTTTAATTTTTCAACATGAGCCATGATGAACTCTCTACTGAATTGTGGTGTTTCTTCCAAAGTTAAGGCGGTTTCGTATAATTTAGTGGCTTTTTTGGTTTTTCCAATTTTCTCCGCGTGTAAAGCTAGGTAATAGGTTCCCAAAGAAGATTCAGGGAGTTGTTTGTTTGCAAGTTTTCCGATACGTTCTAATGACTCCAAATCTTCACGTTGATCTGCAACTTCTACAACTTTTTCAAATTCTTCTTCAGGAATTGTTTTTTGTATTCCAAATAAGGTTTCTATTCGTTTGTATCGCTTCTCAATATAATTGTCAAGTGTTCCATCATAAGTCAATACTTTTTCTTTAAGCTCCTTTTCATTAAGAGGTTTATAGATATCAAATATTTGATCCAAAGCCTTAGATAAAGCGCCTGTAACCATTGAATAATGGGAATCCCCAAGAAGCTCATCGAAATAGTATGTCAGGGCTTTATTTTCAATTTTTTTAAGTTGTGCATCCGTTGCGCGCACAGTTTCTCGAATCGATTTGATATCACCATCACTGGTTGCCATGTAATAAAACACGTCATCTTTGAGATACTTTAATCGGTTCACCACATTTTGATCCATATTACCTTTAAAATCAGGGCTTATATTTATGTAAGCTTGAAATAGAGGTTTGTCACTAAATAAAAAAGTGTTAATGAAATTGCCCATAATATCGTGACCTATTGCCACGCAAAATTTACTTGTATTATACTTTGAATCTATATATGGAAGTAATTCTTCTCCGATAAATTGATAAAACCTAGCACCAGACTCGATAGGTAAACCTGAAACATCGTCCGCATAGCTGTCATAAATTCTCTCATGCCCTTGCGCAATTCCAACAACAATAGATTCGGGCATTCCATCAAAGTAAGTTTGAAAACTCACCTGACCCACGACAGATTCAAACAGATAATCGCCATCAAAAACAATAATTACCGGATGTTTGATTTTTGAAGAAGGATCGTAATTTTTAGGGAGTTTAATTTTTAATTGTCTTGTTGTATTCAATTTTCTTGATTCAAATTTTTCGAATTTGACCTGTGAGAAAACAGAAGTGCATAGCAATAAGCAGGCGACAAAAGTAACGACATTTTTCATCGATAAGTAGATTTAGGTTTTGGAACTGTAAATATACCTAAAATAAGTTAATATGCGTTTAAACGCTAATATATTCGATGAAATGCATTATATTTATTATTGTTGATCCTTAATTGCGTAGATTTTATCGAGTAAAACATCTTTGTCGATAAATTCAGAAGGCTCTAATAGTAGTCCAGAATTATAATACTGAAGTGCCTTTTTAAGATTATTATCTTTTTCATAGTACATACCCATATAGTAAGAACTGATCATCGAGTCCGGATATTCTTTTTTTGCCAATTTTGATAATTCTTTAAGTGATTCTATATCATCCTTTTTATTTGATGCTGCAGCAATAGCTTTGAAATCATTCTCAACTACTTTCTTTTCAAAACCATAGAAAAATTCAATGTCTTTGTATTTTTTTTCTAAATATTCATAGGGAGATCCTTCATAGGTAAGGACTTTCTCATTGTACTCCTTTATATTTATTGGTTTGTAAAGATCAAAAATTTGGTTGAGTGCTTTAGGAATTCCAAGTCCGACCATGGAATAATGGTCGGCATCGATAAAATTATCAAATCTGTAATGTACTTTTGGATTATCCAAAGTTTTCAACAGTGCATCCGCCTCAAAAATATTCTTATGTAATCTTGAAATATCGTTATCTGCTGTTGAGAGATAATAAAAGGTATCAACATCCAATGTCGATAAACGTTGATGCAACCGAGTTTTCATTTCTGGAGCTAAATCAGGACTAAAAGATACAAAAGCTCTATACATCGGTTTATCCTTGAACAAATAGTAATTGATAAAATTGGCACTCAAATCGTGGCCCATCACTATTCTAAAGTCAGATACGTTATATTTACCTTCTATATAAGGGACTAATTCCATACCTAGAAATTCAAAAAAATCTGCTCCATCTTGTGATGGAAAGAATTGTGATTCGTCATAATGAAAATCTTTCGCTCTTGTGGTACTTTGATTCACTCCTACCACGATACACTTTGGCATTTCACCCCAATACGACTGATAATCAACATTACCTGTCACTGGCTCAAAAAGATAATCACCATCTAAAACAATTATCAAAGGATACTCAATCTTTTCTTCAGGATTATAATTACGTGGTAATTGAATTTTAATATCCCTTTTTTCACCAAGTCTTGATGATTGAAAAGGTTCGTAGATAACTTGCGAAGTAACCTGAAGCATAAATAAAAACACATATAATTGAGTAACACGTTTAAACATAATGAGATAATTTAAATAGCAATGCAATTTAAATAATTATTTGATTCTATTGTAAATCGGCAGCAATAGAAATGATAAACTTCCTAATATTATGATCATTAGTGTTTGGGAAGACCACATGATCCAGCCAAAAGCCACACTAGGATTTTCTGGAATTTCAAACAATGAAAATGCCGCTGCTATCGCCAAAGGATATACAAAGATACCTCCATTTGTTGCGGCAATGGTAAAACTTCCAGCAATGAAGGCTATTAAGATTGCACCTATTGAAATGCCTCTTAACTCATCAACGGCAAGTGTCGTAACATAGAACATAAGCACATACATCGTCCAAATAAATAAAGTATGAAGTATATATGCCCATTTATGTTTCATTTTAAAAATGCTCAATATGCCTTCCAATAATCCTTTGAAGAACACTTTCACTTTAATAGCGATTTTTGATTGGCTTTTCTTTAAATAGAAAATTAATAAACCAAGCATTAGGATTGCAAGCAATCCAAGAATAATAAGCTTTTTTGGTTGAAAGGAGGCCTCTAAAATTGAATAAATAAAATCAAACTGAAGAACGAGTGTTATGGCAACAATCAACAATAACAAAATAAAATCGGCGACTCGTTCTGCAACTATGGTTCCGAAAGCTTTTTCAAAAGGCACACCTTCATAATTGGTCAAAACTGCTGCTCTTAAAACCTCGCCAGATCTTGGAATACCATAATTTGCTAGATACGTTATGAAAACCGCCATGATGCTGTTTGGAAGTTTTACCGTATAATTCATCGGTTCCAGTTGATATTTCCAGCGGTAAGCTCTTGATAAATGGCTTAAAAAACCACATAACATTCCTAAACCAATCCAACCATAATTGGCGATTTTGAAGTACGGAAGTATTTCATTGATAGGTAGTTTTGAGAAGGTATACCAACCAAAAAATAATGCTAACAAAAGCGGAATAGAGATTCTTAAAACTTTTTTGGTGATAATGCTCAAAGTATTATTTCAATAAGTTAGTTGCTTCATCTGGAAACACAAGTGATGGCTTAAATGTTTTGGCCTCTTCTATGTCCATGAAAGCATATGTAATGAGTATTAGGGTGTCGCCTACAGCAACTTTGCGCGCTGCAGCACCATTTAATGTGATTTCGCCACTGTTTCTTGTGCCAGGGATGACATAAGTCTCCAATCGTTCTCCATTATCATTATTGACAATTTGAACTTTCTCCCCTTGAATGATATTTGCAGCGTCCATTAAATCTTCATCGATTGTTATACTACCGATATAATTTAGGTCAGCGCCTGTGACTTTTACTCTGTGAATTTTAGATTTTACTACTTGAATTTGCATTGGGCAAAGATACTTAATTTAGTACTAGATTATCGATGAGCCTTATACCATCGGCATATACAGCTATAAATGCCCTATATGACATACTTTTTGATTTCCTTTTAACTGTTTTGAGCGTGTCTTCATCAGCAATGATGAAATATTCAAGCTCTAACAATTCGTGTTTGGCAAACTGATTTATGACCCATTCTGTCACTTTATTAGCACTTTTTGTGCCAAATTGTTTTTTGGCAGACTTTAAAGTTTTATAAATAAATGAAGCTGCTTTTCGATGCTCGGGGTTTAAACGCTCATTGCGCGAACTCATGGCTAAACCGTCTTTCTCCCGGTAAATGTCACATCCGATGATATTGACAGGTATGTGATAATTTTCAACCAACTTTTGAATGATGCGCAATTGCTGAAAATCCTTTTTGCCTAAATAAGCGTTATCAGGTTTCAGAATTTCAAACAGTCTCTTTATGATAGTGCCAACTCCGTCAAAATGTCCTTGTCGAAACTTTCCTTCCATCTCAAATTCCAAACCATCAAATTGAAAAGAACCCGAGCTCACATCATCACCATAAATAGCTTTAACAGACGGAGCATAAACGATGATTTCATTACTGACTGTTTTAAGTAATTCTAGGTCGCGCTCAAGGGTTCTCGGATATTTCTTAAGATCTTCCTGATTATTGAATTGGGTAGGATTTACAAAAATACTGACCACCGCAACATCGTTTTGACCTATTGCCTTTCTTATCAATGATAAATGTCCTTGGTGCAATGCTCCCATGGTAGGAACAAAACCAATAGTTTTATTTTGAGATTTTAATTTCTCAATAATAGGATCAATTTCTTCGGTACGTTGGTAAATATTCACGTTCTAACAAAATATTAACAGCGTGCAAACTTAATATTTTACAAACAATCTGCATAAATTTTTGTAATTTTGCGTGTTTTTTAATTTGAATTTTTTTTCGGCTTGATTTAAGTAGCCTGTTAAAAACAGGTTCTGATGGACGATTAAAAAACAATAAATACAGATTTATGAAAGATAAGAGGATATTGTACGTGTCTTCCGAGGTTGTACCCTATTTACCAGAAACAGAAATTTCATCAATGTCATTTGAAGCGCCAAGGATGGTAAATAAACAAGGTGGACAAATACGAATATTCATGCCAAGATATGGAAACATTAATGAGCGCAGACATCAGTTACACGAAGTAATTAGATTATCTGGCATTAATCTAGTCATCAATGACTTGGATATGCCTTTAATAATTAAAGTGGCATCCATCCCAAAAGAAAGAATTCAAGTTTACTTTATAGATAACGAGGATTATTTTAAGCGTAAAGCAACCCTAACCGATGAAGAAGGCAAGCTTTATCCAGATAATGATGAACGCGCGATCTTTTTTGCTAAAGGTGTCATTGAAACAGTCAAAAAATTAAACTGGTCCCCAGATATCATTCATGTTAATGGATGGCTCGCTTCCTTGCTGCCATTATATCTAAAGGAATATTATAAAAACGAACCTTTATTCAGTGAAAGTAAAATTATAACCTCGGTGTACAATCAAAGTTTCGAAGGAACGTTAGATAGTAAGATGATCGAAAAGGTAAAGTTTGACAATATCGATAGCGATATTATAAAGGTTCTTGAAAAACCAACTTATAACAGCATCATGAAGATCGCTATTGACCATTCTGACGCTTTAATAAAAGGTTCTGCTGATATTCCAAAAGAGTTGGAAGATTACTTAAAAGCTTCCAATAAACCAGTGCTAGACTATTATTCAATAGACGATTTTGCTGATCCTTATACAGAATTCTATCAAACTCAAGTATTAAAATAGACATTAAATAAATGAATACTATAAAATTCGCCCTGAAGAATATTGCTGTTTTGGCATTATTAATAAGTTCATTCATTGCCTGCGACAAGGATTACGCAACGGTTGGTTCCGATATTATTGGTCAAAACAATTTTGAAGTAGCAAGTACAAAAGAATATTCGGTCGTTGCCTATACCAATCCTTTGGAGCCAGTGCAGACTAATAATCTTCCACTTAATTATTTAGGTGCTTACAACGATCCATTATACGGTTTAATGACAGCTAGTTTTGTATCACAAATGGGGAGTGCAGTTGCAAATCCTACGTTTGGTACGGGAATAAAAATGGATTCTGTCGTTTTAACTGTTCCTTATTTCAGTCGACGAATTGAAGTCAATTCAGAAGGTGAGACCATATATGAATTAGATTCGATTTTTGGTGGTGGTTTAGTTGATCTTTCAGTTTATGAGAATAGTTATTTTCTTAATAGTTTTAATCCAAATGCAGAATTTAATAAGCCCTTGAGCTATTTTTCTAATATGTCTACAAGTATCAACACTATAAATCCTTCTTTATTGGAAGGAACTCCAATTCCTTTAACTCCTGTAACTTTACCGCCTTCAAACGTCATAACTAATTTCAAACCGAGTAATAGGGAAATCCAGTTATGGGACGAAGATGACGAAATTTCTGAACGTATTGCTCCTGCGATGAGAATCAAAATGGATACCACATACTGGAGAGAGAAAATTATAAATAAAGAGGGAAGTCCTGAATTAAGTAATTCCAACAATTTTAATAATTATTTTAGAGGCATCTACCTTAAGGCAACTCCCGTAAATGAAAACGGAAGCTTGGCACTTTTAAATTTTAATACATCTGCTGCCAACATTACCATATACTACACCAAAGATCCAATTACTGAAAGCGCAGAAAGATCTCCATCCACTTATGTTCTTACATTCCAAGGTAACAGAGTTAATTTTTTAAATTATGCGAGTAGTAATTTAGTAATTCCTCAAGGGGATCCAGTTAATGGTGATGAAAAATTGTACCTAAAGGGTGCTGAAGGCTCTATTGCTGTAGTCGACATGTTTAAGGCAGGTTCTTATGAAGATGGATTTTCTCCTGAATTCACTGATTTTAAAAATACGTTTGTTATAACTGATGAAGATGGAAAATTTGTAAAGTCAAAACGATTGATAAATGAAGCAAATTTGGTCTTTTATGTAGACCAAGCTACAGTTACAGGCAATGAACCAGATCGAATCTATTTATATGATTTAAACAATGGCACTCCGCTAGTAGATTACTTTTTAGATTTTACTAATAATACCAGTCCTAAAAATTCTAAAATCAATCATTTAGGTGTTTTGCAGCGTGTAGGTGGTGTGTCTTCTGGTGAAGGAATAAAATATAAGATTAAAATCACAGAACATATCAACAATTTATTATTGAAAGACTCTACCAACGTGAAACTTGGATTATCAATATCAGGAAATGTTAATATTGAAAACGCGATACCTCAATTTGACGTCTTAACAACAACCGATGATGTCGTGAAGAAAGTACCTGTTAGTTCCGTGATATCTCCACGAGGCACAGTTCTCTACGGGAATAATACATCAAACACAGAAAAAAAACTATTTTTAGAAATCTTTTACACCGAACCTAACAACTAAAAAATATGTGTGGAATTGTTGGTTATATTGGTCATAGGCAAGCATACCCCATTATACTTAAGGGATTAAAACGTTTAGAGTATAGAGGTTATGACAGTGCTGGAATAGCATTATATGATGGTTGTGATATCAAAATGTCTAAAACCAAAGGCAAAGTGGCAGATCTCGAACAAAAGTTAGAAAAAGAAATTTCAACGGAGGGTAGTTTGGGTATAGGCCATACGCGATGGGCCACACACGGTGTTCCTAATGATGTAAATTCACATCCGCATTTTTCAAATTCTGGAGATTTAGTCATCATACATAATGGTATTATTGAAAATTATGACAGTTTAAAGACAGAGCTTAAAAAACGTGGTTACATCTTTAAATCTGACACCGACACTGAAGTTTTAATCAATTTGATTGAGGATGTCATGGTGAATGACGGCTTAAAACTTGGAAAAGCTGTACAAATTGCCTTAAATCAAGTTGTAGGTGCTTATGCCATTGCTGTTTTCGATAAAAAAAAGCCTAACGAAATTGTTGTTGCTAAGTTAGGTAGCCCTCTAGCAATCGGTATAGGTGATGATGAATTCTTTATTGCCAGCGATGCCTCTCCATTTATAGAATATACTAAAAATGCCATTTATCTAGAAGATGAAGAAATGGCGATAATAAGAAGAGGAAAAGATTTAAAAATCCGAAAAATCAAAGATGATTCCCTAGTCGATCCCTACGTACAAGAACTTCAAATCAATCTTGAACAAATTGAAAAAGGGGGTTACGACCACTTCATGTTAAAAGAAATCTATGAACAACCTAATGCAATTAGGGACACTTATAGAGGTAGAATGTTAGTAAATGAAGCCATTATAAAGTTATCTGGTGTGGAAGATAACATGAAAAAGTTCCTCAACGCCGACCGAATTATTATCGTAGCCTGCGGAACTTCTTGGCATGCTGGTTTAGTCGCGGAATATATTTTTGAAGACCTTGCCAGAATTCCTGTTGAAGTAGAATATGCATCTGAGTTTAGATATAGAAATCCAATCATTACAGAAAAGGATGTCGTTATATCAATTTCTCAATCTGGTGAAACTGCCGATACATTGGCTGCAATTAAATTAGCGAAATCAAAAGGCGCGTTCGTTTTTGGAGTATGCAATGTCGTTGGATCATCTATCGCAAGAGAAACTAACGCTGGAGCATATACTCATGCTGGTCCAGAAATTGGTGTTGCTTCAACAAAAGCGTTTACAACGCAAATTACCATTTTAACATTAATTGCCCTTCGTTTGGCAAGAGCAAAAGGGACCATATCAAGTTCTGATTTCCGTTTATATTTATTAGAGCTGGAAATGATTCCAGAAAAAGTAAAAAAAGCGTTGGAATCAGAAGAGCATATCAAGAAAATTGCAGAAATCTATAAGAACAATAGAAACTTCCTGTATTTAGGAAGAGGTTATAATTTTCCTGTTGCTTTAGAGGGAGCCTTGAAACTAAAAGAAATCTCCTATATTCATGCCGAAGGTTATCCTGCCGCCGAAATGAAACATGGACCCATTGCGCTTATTGACGAGAACATGCCGATCGTGGTCATTGCAACGAAAAAAGGACATTACGACAAGGTCGTTAGTAACATCCAAGAAATAAAATCGCGTAAGGGTAAAATCATCGGTATCGTTACAGAAGGTGATGTAAGCGTCCGTGATTTAGCAGACCATGTCATCGAAGTTCCAGAAACTTTAGAGGCCTTATCACCGCTATTGACAACTATTCCTTTACAACTGTTATCATATCATATCGCTGTGATGTTAGGGAAAAACGTAGATCAGCCCCGAAATCTCGCGAAATCTGTCACGGTAGAATAATCGTTTAGATTCAAAAAAAGTCTTAAAACAGTCTAAAACTCTCATTTTTTTGAGAGTTTTTTTTATTCTCTCATTTAGGAATCTTCAATATAACATGATTATTATTATCAATATTTATTATGCACGCATAATTTTTTGCTATATTTTCTATTTAGTATCATTTTATTACATATATTGCTCCAAATAAATTTAACTAATTCCCTAAAATGAAAACATTATTCAAGATTATGATGCTGCTTTGCTGTGCAACTACTTTTGCACAAACAACAGTAAATGGTAAAGTTACTGATGACAGCGGCCAGCCCTTACCTGGTGCCAACATCATTATTGATGGTACCACTACAGGTACAATTTCCGATTTTGATGGAAATTTTACATTAACTTATAACCAAGCACCACCATTTAAAATTACCGTTAGTAGTGTTGGTTTTGAGTCAATGACGAAAGAAGCTAC
>JAGXIE010000035.1 GCA_024635765.1 Flavobacteriaceae bacterium
ACACTTATTCCTGTGTTACTGTTTGCCAAACTCGGAAACATCTATATCATTCTGTTAATTATCACCACTCTCTGGATGGGAACGATAGGTTTCATTGATGATTATATCAAAAAATTCAAAAAAGATAAAGAAGGATTAAAAGGGAAATTCAAGGTTTTAGGTCAAGTAGGATTAGGAATAATTGTAGGCGCTACATTATATTTTCATCCAAATGTAACAGTGAGAGAAGAATTGCCACAAGACCAACAGAAGGAAATTGTTATGTCGGATGGTTCGATGCAAAAGCAATTTACTTATGATGAAAAATCAACAAAAACAACCATTCCATTCGTAAAAGAAAATGAATTTAATTACGCCGACTTAATCACCTGGATAAATCCAGAATACGAAAAATATGCTTGGATTATTTTCATTTTAGTAAGTATTTTTATTATCACAGCAGTTTCTAATGGCGCTAATCTAACCGACGGTATCGATGGTTTAGCTGCAGGAACTTCAGCCATAATTGTGCTTACACTTGGGATTTTTGCGTGGGTTTCCGGTAATATCATTTTTTCGGACTATCTCAATATCATGTACATCCCAAGGGTTGAAGAAATCACCATTTATATCACTGCATTTGTTGGAGCCTTAATCGGGTTTCTGTGGTATAACACATATCCAGCGCAAGTGTTTATGGGAGATACAGGAAGTTTGACTATTGGTGGAATTATTGCGGTCATCGCCATCGCAGTTCGTAAAGAATGGTTAATTCCAGTACTATGTGGAATATTTCTGGCTGAAAATTTATCAGTAGTGATGCAAGTAAGTTGGTTTAAATACACCAAGAAAAAGTTTGGTGAAGGGCGACGCATTTTCAAAATGTCGCCATTGCATCATCACTATCAAAAATCAGGATATCACGAAAGTAAGATTGTGACCAGATTTTGGATTGTGGGGATATTGCTGGCAATTATATCCATCGTGACCTTGAAAATCAGATAAAGAGAATTACGATTTACGATTTAGGAATTACGATTTAATGAAGGAAATATTACAAAATAGGACTAAAAAATTTGCAACAGATTGCTGGCAGTTATGTGCAAAGTTTCCTGTTTCAAGAGAATATAACGCTTATTGCAATCAATTGATTAGATGTTCAAGTTCAGTTGGGGCAAATTATCGAGCTGCGTGTAGAGCAAAATCAGATGCTGATTTTTTGAATAAGTTGAAAATTGTAGAGGAAGAGGCAGACGAAAGCATGTATTTTTTAGAGTTGCTCTTGGAGGTAAGTGATAAAGAACATAACGAAATAAAACGTTTGCGAGGAGAAGCAAATGAGTTATTATCAATCGTAGTCGCTTCTATTATAACCATTCGCAATAGAAATCGTAAATCGTAAATCTGAAATTGTAAAATGAAAAGATTAGTGATTCTGGGAGGTGGCGAAAGTGGAGTAGGAACAGCGCTTTTAGGTAAAAAAAAAGGTTACGAAGTTTTCCTTTCGGATAAAGGAAAGATTAAAGACAATTATAAAGAAGTTCTTAAACATAATGAGATTGAGTTTGAAGATGAACAGCATACGGAATCAAAAATCCTGAATGCCAATGTAGTCATGAAAAGTCCAGGAATACCAGATAAGGTTCCGATTGTAAAGCAGATTCGTGAAAGAGGAATTCAAGTCGTTTCTGAAATTGAATTTGCTTCAAAATACACAGATGCAACTATCGTGGGAATTACTGGAAGTAATGGTAAGACAACAACAGCTAGTTTAACCTATCACATCCTAAATCAGGAATTGAAAGTCGGCTTGTCTGGTAATATTGGAAAGAGTTTCGCACAGCAAATTCTGGAACACGATTATCCAAATTATGTGTTGGAAATAAGCAGTTTTCAGTTGGATGACATCGCGGATTTTAAGCCACACATCGCAGTGCTGCTGAACATTACGCCAGATCATTTGGACAGGTATGATTACAAATTCGAGAATTATATCAATTCAAAATTCAGAATAGCAATGAATCAAACAAAAGATGATTACTTAATTTATGATGCTGATGATGAAGTCATCAATGAATGGCTCAAATCGAATAAAATTCAATCCACATTACTACCATTTTCATTAATTAAAACCATCGAAAATGGAGCGCATTTAGAGAATAATAATATTAAAATAACAATAGATAACAATCAGATAATTATGCCAACAGCAAATTTAGCTTTAGAAGGAAATCACAACATTAAGAACCAAATGGCCGCTTCTACCGTAGCCCACTTATTAAAAATTAGAAAGCAAACCATTCGCGAAAGCTTGGAAAACTTTCAAGGTGTTGAGCATCGATTGGAGCATGTCCTAAAAATCAATAAGGTGCAGTACATTAATGATTCCAAAGCCACTAATGTCAATGCGACCTATTATGCATTGGAAAGTATGGATGCTCCTACTGTTTGGATTGTCGGTGGAATTGACAAAGGCAATGAATACAAAGAATTATTTCCCTTTGTTAATGAAAAAGTTAAAGCTATCATTTGTTTGGGAGTTGATAACGAAAAGTTGATGAATACTTTTGGGAATATGGTGGATATTATTATCGAAACACAATTCATGAGCGAAGCCGTAAAAATTGCCTATAAGATTGCTGATGCTGGCGATACAGTATTGTTATCACCTGCATGTGCAAGTTTTGATTTGTTTGAAAATTATGAAGATAGGGGACGTCAGTTTAAAGATGCAGTAAGAAATTTATAATGAATAATTTGCTATCACATATAAAGGGAGACCGATTGATTTGGGCAATTGTCACGTTGTTGGCGATTTTCTCCTTTTTACCTGTGTATAGTGCAGCCAGTAATTTAGCATATACAAGTACATCAGGGAGCACCTTTACCTTTTTTATAAAGCATTTCATGCATCTGTTGTTGGGATTTCTTATCATTTATGGAGTACACCGAATTCCATACCGCTATTTTAGAGGGTTGTCGATGGTAATGATTCCTATTGTTTTGGTTTTGTTAATTGTGACGATGCTTCAAGGCACTACCATCGATGGTGCTAATGCCAGCCGTTGGATACAGATTCCTATTGTTGGCATGTCTTTCCAAACATCCACTTTAGCTGCTGTTGTTCTGATGGTTTATGTCGCTAGGTATCTATCAAAAATTCAAGAAAGAGAAATCTCGTTTAAAGAAACCATTTTACCACTATGGCTACCAGTGTTCTTTGTGCTCATTTTAATTCTTCCTGCAAACTTCTCAACCGCAGCAATCATGTTTGCAATGGTGATGATTTTGACTTTTATAGGAGGCTATCCTTTTAAGTATTTAGTAATTATCGTCGGAACTGGATTGGTAGCGCTAACCTTGTTCATTTTAGTGGCAAAAGCTTTTCCAGATTTAATGGAAAATAGAATCCAGACATGGGAAAATCGTGTACAGAATTTTTTCAATGAAGGAGAAGATTCCGAAGCTGATTATCAAATAGAAAAAGCCAAAATTGCTATTGCATCTGGCGGAATTCAGGGTGTAGGTCCTGGAAAAAGTGTTCAGAAAAACTTTCTCCCTCAGTCATCTTCCGATTTCATTTTTGCGATTATTGTTGAAGAATACGGTCTGATAGGCGGTCTGTTTTTACTGGTCATGTATTGCTGGTTATTATTCAGAATCGTTATCATTTCACAGAAAGCAGATACGGTGTTCGGAAAATTATTGGTACTTGGCGTCGGGTTACCAATTGTTTTTCAGGCATTTATAAATATGGCTGTCGCGGTCGAATTGTTCCCGGTTACAGGACAAACATTACCGTTAATAAGTAGTGGTGGAACCTCAATTTGGATGACGTGTTTAGCTATTGGAATTATTTTGAGTGTAAGTGTTAAGAGAGAAGAAATTAAAGGTCAGGAAGAAATTGATGATGAAAACCCTCTCGAAATTTTAAGTGAAGCGATTTAAGAATTTAAGAATTACGAATTTAGATTTACGATTAAAATATAAGTTAAGAAATAAAATATTTGGGTTTGAATTATGAAAAAAAAACAAATTTTGAAACTACTAAAAGATTTCGTAATTCGTCAATCGTAATTCGTAAATCCTCTAAAGCATGAGTAACTATAAAATCATATTATCTGGAGGTGGAACGGGAGGTCATATCTATCCAGCCATCGCTATTGCGAACGAGTTGAAATCTCGTTTTCCTGATGCTGAATTTCTTTTTGTGGGTGCTTTAGATCGCATGGAAATGGAAAAAGTGCCGCAAGCAGGTTATAATATAGAGGGGCTTTGGATTTCAGGTATACAACGTAAGTTGACTTTAAAGAATTTGATGTTTCCTTTGAAATTGATTGTGAGTTTATTAAGAGCTAGAAAAATCATCAAAGTGTTTAAGCCTGACGTAGCTATTGGGACAGGCGGTTTTGCGAGTGGTCCTTTATTGAATATGGCGATCTCTCAAGGCATACCAAGTTTGATACAAGAACAGAATTCATATCCAGGCATCACAAATAAGCTATTGGGTAAAAAAGTAGATAAAATTTGTGTGGCTTATGATGGATTGGATCGTTTTTTCCCAAAAGCGAAATTGATAAAAACAGGCAATCCAATCCGTCAGGATTTATTGCAGATTGATAATAAAACGATAGAAGCTAAAGATGTTTTTTCCCAAAAGCACGGTAAGTATACCTTACTCGTTTTAGGCGGAAGTCTGGGCGCAAGACGCATCAATGAATTGATAGAAAAGGAGTTGGAGTTTTTCCAATCTCAAAATGTTCAGGTTATTTGGCAGTGTGGTAAGTTATACTATGACCAATACAAAAAATACAACCGTACAGATGATATCCAAGTGCATGCCTTTATCAACAACATGGACTTTGCCTATGCGGCATCCGATTTTATCATTTCGAGAGCTGGTGCGAGTTCAGTATCAGAATTATGTGTTGTTGGGAAACCTGTCATTTTTATTCCTTCGCCAAATGTTGCCGAAGATCATCAAACCAAAAATGCGATGGCAATCGTTAATAAGGATGCAGCATTATTAATAAATGAAAATGATTTGGATATCGATTTCGAGAATCGTTTTTCGCAATTAATCGCATCAACACAAAGACAACAACAGTTGGGAGAAAATATAGGAAAACTTGCGTTGGCCAACGCAACAAAAGACATCGCTGATGAAGTTGAGAAATTATTGAGAAAAAAGAAAAAAGAATTGCTTTAACAACAGACAACAGACAACAAACAACAAACAATTTTGAACTTAAACCATATACATAACGTCTATTTCATCGGTATCGGAGGTATCGGGATGAGCGCATTAGCGCGTTATTTTGTAGCAAATGGGAAAGTTGTTGCTGGTTATGATAAGACCAAAACAGATATTACTGAAGCGCTTGTAGGTTTGGGTGTTAAAGTGCATTTTGAAGATTCGGTAACTCATATTGATTCTCATTTTTTAAATCTTGATAATACTCTGGTCGTCTATACACCGGCCGTCCCAAAAGACCATAAGGAGTTGGCTTACTTTCAGAATAATAAATATAGAGTTTTGAAACGATCTGCCGTTCTTGGTGAAATTACTAAAAACACATACTGTCTAGCCGTTGCAGGAACCCATGGTAAAACCACTACAACAAGTATTTTAGGTCATTTGATGAATGAATGTAATGTGCCAGTAACTGCATTTTTAGGTGGTATTAGCGAAAATTACAATTCCAATCTAATTCTTAACGGAACGAAAGTAACCGTGGTTGAAGCAGACGAATTCGACCGTTCGTTTTTGACTTTGTCTCCAGACATGGCTTGCATCACCTCTATGGATGCCGACCATCTCGATATTTATGGTGAAGCTGAAGAACTCACAAAATCATTTGTTGAGTTTTCGAAGAAACTAAAACCAAACGGAAAATTATTCGTTAAAAACGGATTACCTATTGAAGGCATTACGTACGGAATAGAAGATGATTCTGATTATTCCGTTCAAAATATAAAAATAATCAATGGCTGTTATGAGTTTGATGTCAAAACACCAACTCATACGCTACACAACTTCAAATTTAACCTACCTGGTAGACATAATCTGTCGAATGCATTAATAGCCTTGGCGATGTCTGTAGAATACGGCATCCCTCTGCAACAGCTCGCCAAGGCATTAGCATCTTACAAAGGAGTTAAAAGACGTTTTACGTATCAAATTAAAACAAAAGATTTGGTATTTATTGATGATTATGCACACCATCCCGAAGAAATCAATGCAGTGCATCAAGCTGTGAGGGAAATGTATCCTGATAAGAAGGTGTTGGCAATTTTTCAGCCTCATTTGTTCAGTAGAACGAGAGATTTTGCAGATGATTTTGGAAAAAGCTTATCGCAATTTGATGAGGTATTCCTAATGGATATTTATCCCGCAAGAGAGTTGCCAATTGAAGGTGTTACTTCAGATTGGTTATTGACAAAAATCGATACTCCTAACAAAAAATTAATATCAAAAGCAGGATTGATTCCGGCAATAAAACAATCGAGCGCTCAAGTTATTTTAACCATTGGGGCAGGTGATATAGGAGAAGAAGTTAAACATATTAAACAGGCGTTAGCTAATGAAACGATATTATAACACCATAAAAATCATAGTGTTGCTAATTTTGGTTGGCTTTTTGTTTGCGTTTTCCTCTATTAGGAACTCTGCCAGAAAAGTAAGTGAGCCTGTCGTGAAATTTCTAGGAGAAGAGAATCTATTTGTCACTCACGAGACTGTTAGTAAATTGTTAATAGTAAATCAACAGAGTGTTACGGATAAGCCTAAAGAAATTATAGATTTGAACGTTTTGGAAACTGCCCTAAATTCCAATCCGATGATTAAGGACGCACAAGTGTTCATCAATGTTGATGGCCAATTGACCGCTGAAATCAATCAAAAAAAACCGATAGCAAGAGTTGTCTCAAATGCGTCCTACTATATAGATAATGATGGAACATTTATGCCATTATCAACAAATTACTCGGCAAGAGTGCCTTTGGTAACAGGTGCTGTTGAGAAAAAAAATCTATATAATGTGGCTTTGGTGGCTAGAAAAGTTCAAAATGATGAGTTTCTAAAAAGTAATGTGATAGAAATCCATCAAAATGAAAATAAAAGTATTGATTTAAAATTCCGAAAGGATGATTTTACCATTCAATTAGGCTCATTAAGGCAATTGGATAAAAAAATCAACAATCTCAAAGCATTTTATCAAAAGGCAATGAGAGACAGTACGCTCAATATGTACAGTGTAGTGAACTTGAGGTTTGACAATCAAGTTATTGGTACAAAAAAGTAAGTAATGGAAAACAATAAAATTTCAGTAGGATTAGATATCGGAACCACAAAAATCGTGGCTATGATCGGCCGTAAAAATGAATATGGCAAAGCCGAAATTTTGGGAATAGGAAAATCCAAAAGTTTAGGAGTTCATAGAGGCGTTGTTAATAATATTACGCAAACGATTCAATCCATACAACAGGCAGTACAAGAAGCTGAAGCTGAAAGCGGGCTCAAGATTGAAGAAGTTACAGTGGGCATCGCGGGACAACATATTAGAAGTTTACAGCATAGCGATTATATCACACGACCGAATTCTGATTTGGTCATTGACGAAGAAGATATCGACCGTTTGATTAATCAAGTACACAAATTGGTCATGTTGCCAGGTGAAGAAATTATCCATGTATTACCTCAAGAGTATAAAGTTGATGGGCAAGGAGAAATTAAGGAACCTATTGGAATGTATGGAGGACGTTTGGAAGCTAATTTTCATGTAGTTGTAGGTCAAGTGTCGTCTATCAGAAACATTGGGCGTTGTGTGAAAAGCTCTGGATTGGAATTAGACGGTATTACCCTAGAACCACTGGCGTCTGCAAATGCAGTGTTAAGCCAAGAAGAAAAAGAAGCAGGTGTCGCATTAATTGATATAGGAGGTGGAACGACAGATCTGGCAGTATTTAAAGATGGCATCATTCGTCATACTGCAGTTATTCCGTTTGGTGGAAATGTGATTACCGAAGATATCAAAGAGGGTTGTTCAATTATTGAAAAACAAGCTGAATTACTAAAAATAAAATTTGGTTCCGCATGGCCAGGAGAAAACAAAGACAATGAGATAGTGTCTATTCCAGGTTTGAGGGGTCGTGAACCGAAAGAGATCACTTTAAAAAACCTATCTAAAATCATACATGCGCGTGTCACAGAAATTGTTGAGCAGGTCTATGTTGAGATTAAAAATTATGGTCACGAAGAGCAAAAAAAGAAATTAATAGCTGGGATTGTGCTTACAGGTGGTGGTGCACAATTAAAGCATTTAAAACAATTGGTAGAATATATCACTGGTATGGATACTAGAATAGGTTATCCAAATGAGCACTTGGCTGGTGATAGTGATGAAGAAGTAGCGAGCCCTCTTTTTGCGACCGCAGTTGGGTTGGTAATGGACGGTTTAAAACGTCAAGAACGAAAGCGTATCGAAAAAGCGGCTGAAGAGGAAATTAAAAATGAAGCAGAAACAGCTGCGCAACCTGCAATTGATGACGATGAAATTATCGCTCCTCCAAAAAAAGAACGCAGATCATTTTTAGACAAATTAACGGAACGCGTCAAAGATTTTTTAGATAACGCAGAATAAGAAAGACTAATCTACAAGGAATCAAAACCCTTGTGGTTTTAAAAATAAATGAATATTAATTAAATGAAACCCTTTTTTCTCTCTCCTTTTGGAGAGAAGTCCGTAGGACAGAGAGGCTAAATCCAGAAAACCCTAAACAATATGAGCAACAAAAATGAATTCGGAAACATCTCATTCGATTTGCCTAAGAATCAATCCAATGTCATCAAGGTGATAGGAGTAGGTGGAGGTGGAAGCAATGCCATCAACCACATGTTTCAACAAGGAATTAAAGGAGTTGATTTTGTCATCTGTAACACAGATGCGCAGGCACTGCAAAACAGTGGCGTCCCAAACAAAATCCAACTCGGTGTGAACTTAACCGAAGGCCTCGGAGCAGGTGCTAATCCAGAAGTTGGTGAGCAATCTGCTGTCGAGAGTATGGAGGATATTCGTAGAATGTTGGATACCAATACTAAAATGGTATTCATCACAGCGGGAATGGGCGGTGGAACAGGTACTGGTGCTGCTCCTATTATCGCAAAAATGGCTAAAGAGTTGGATATCCTAACTGTCGGGATTGTTACTATGCCTTTTCAATTTGAGGGTAAGCTACGTAACGAACAAGCCCAAAAAGGGATAGAGACGTTACGTGCTCACGTAGATTCTTTAGTGGTAATAAACAATAATAAACTTCGTGAGGTTTATGGTAATCTTGGATTTAAAGCTGGATTCTCTAAAGCAGATGAAGTATTATCAACGGCATCTAGGGGAATTGCCGAAGTAATTACACATCACTATACACAGAATATCGATTTACGTGATGCAAAAACCGTATTGAGTAATAGCGGCACAGCTATTATGGGTTCTGCCACAGCTTCGGGAAAAACAAGGGCTCAAGAAGCCATTATGAAAGCTCTTGATTCTCCATTGTTGAATGACAATAAAATTACTGGAGCCAAAAACGTATTGTTGCTGATCGTTTCTGGCGCACAAGAGATTACGATTGATGAAATCGGTGAAATCAATGATCACATTCAAAATGAAGCAGGTCATGGTGCTAATATCATTATGGGTGTTGGTGAAGATGAATCATTACAGGAATCTATTTCTGTTACAATTATCGCTACCGGATTCGATATTGAGCAACAGGATGAAATTTCTAATACAGAAGTAAAGAAAGTGATTCATGCATTGGAAGACGATCAAAATAATGAAGTAAAAGTAAAGGAGCGAGAACCAGCTATCATCACACCTGATATTATTCTTGAGAAAGAAGAAGAAAAAGTGGTAGTTGTAAAACATACACTTTTTGAAGATGAAGAAGCTGGAATGGAAATAAAAAGTAAGACGCATTCGGATTTGATTCCTACATCAGAGTTTATCAAAAATTTGAATGTCACTTATGAAGAAGTTCTAGACACTATAGATGAAGACGATTTTGTGATTACTCCTATACAGACTAAAAAGGAAGTCGATCCGATTGTATTTGAGGAAGAAGAACAAATTACATTAACCTTTGATTTGCCTTTATCAAAAAATCAACAGGATTTTAAAGAAGACGACAATCGAATCCTTTTTTCATTGGATGAAGAAATAAAAGAATTAAAAGTCAAGGATCATATTGAAATCATTCCAGTTACGGAGGCTAATGAAGCGGGTGAAAAACGTTATGCACTGGATGATTTTACGACACATGAATCTTCTATGAACAAAGAAAAAACGAAGGTTATAGAAATTGACGAAGAAATTGTTTTCGAGAAGAAAGTAATTTCGTCAACTAAACCAGAGACAACAGAGCGCGAAGAAATCGATCCGATGAATAGTCCCATTTCTGATTTATTAAGAGAGCGTGCAGATGAAAGACGACGTAAAATGAAAGATTTCAATCATAAATTCAGTAATGCAAAGATTGATGAATTTGAAAAAATACCAGCTTATAAAAGACAAGGTGTGAATCTGGATGACACTCAACATTCTTCAGAAACGAAAGCTTCTAGGCTATCTGTTGGCACTGACGACAACGATGATATTCAATTAAGAAGTAACAATTCATTCTTACACGACAACGTAGATTAATAGCAGAATTTAGTTTAGTGTTTCACACCTTCATTAAACCCGAGAAGCTCAACTGCTTTTCGGGTTTTTTCATTCCTGACTTGGTGGAATTTCTTGAATTTATATCTGAAAATCTTTATATGTACATTGAATGATTTATTTTAGTAATGAATGATATTTTTTTCATCCCAAAATTAATTTCTACATCCAATTATCGACAGAAGACTGTCAACTTTTTACTATCTTCGCAACATCATAAAATAGAATAAATGAGTTTACAGGAAGATATCATGACTGCAATGAAAGCAGCCATGAAAGATAAAGATCAAATGGCTTTGGCGGCGTTGCGAGCAGTGAAATCTGAAATTTTATTAGCGCAAACAGAAACAGGTTCTAAAGAAGAAATAACAGAAGAACAGGAAATCAAGATACTTTCCAAATTGGTCAAGCAACGAAAGGACAGTGCGGCAATATATACAGAACAAAATAGATCTGATTTGGCTGAACCAGAATTAGCTCAAGCAGAGATCATCGGTCAGTTTTTGCCAGAACAATTAAGTGAGTCTGAAATCGAACACGTAGTGGTCGCTGTCATTGAGAAAGTTGGGGCAGACGGTATGAAAGATATGGGTAAAGTCATGGGAATCGTCAATCAACAATTGGCAGGAAAAGCTGATGGTAAAACGATTTCAACAATAGTTAAAGCAAAATTATCATAAAATAATGGCCTTGTAGCTCAACTGAATAGAGCACTGGATTTCGGCTCCAGCGGTTGGGGGTTTGAATCCCTTCAAGGTCACAAATACTTGTTTAAAGAGAAAAAACGCCAAGCTCACTTGCGCGTTTTTTTGTTTAAACAATTTTCAATTCCGAAACTTCAAGAAGAAAGTTCAGGGTCCTGCAATTCATTTATTGGACTATTAAATTTCAAACAGATTGTCATAACACTCGTTTTCTTTTGTATATTTATTATTCACAACTCGCACATCCCTCACCATATATAGATTAAAGTAATGTTATGTAATTATGACTGGAATTCTACTATTAGAACAGTTTACTTTTGGAGGCAAAATCATTGTAGGTGTATTTTTTGCGATACTATGTGTTATGCTCATAAGCTTTGCTTTAAAAATGTTTGAAATGGGTTACGTCATTCGTAACAAAAAGCCCTTTTACGTGCACAACCCTTTTTTTCTAAAACAAATCGATCCTTCCCAGAAGAAAATACTGTTAGATAAATTTAAGTTTTATAAGAAGTTATCGCCCAAACATCAACACTATTTTGAGCATAGAGTAGCCTCCTTTATTAAGGATAAAAAATTCATAGGGAGAGAAGGGCTTTTTGTTACCGAAGAGATGAAAGTATTGATTTCTGCAACAGCCGTCATGTTGACCTTTGGTTTTAGGGACTTTTATATCGGGCTGATAAGCACCATTTTTATTTATCCTGATGAATTTTATTCTGCAATTAATGAAAGTTACCATAAAGGCGAATTCAACCCTAAATTAGAAACCTTGGTGCTTTCTTGGAAAGACTTTAAAAAAGGATTTGATAACGAAACAGATAAAATAAATCTGGGCATTCATGAGTTTGCTCATGCTATCCACCTTAACAGCATCAAAGAAAGAGATGTTAGCTCTACCATTTTCTCTGATTCGTTCAAAGAATTGACCGATTTATTGGCCAACCAAGAGAGTTTACGCAAGAACTTGATTGATTCAAAATATTTTAGGGAATATGCTTATACGAATCAATATGAATTTTTAGCGGTTATTATCGAAACGTTTATAGAATCCCCTTCAGAATTTAGGTCTCAATTTCCTGAAATATATAATAAAACAAAACAAATGCTTAATTTTAATTTTGCAGGTTACTAATTTAAAAATTAAAAATCTCATAAAGTCCTAGCATGGATAAAAATACACTTTCTGATTGTTATAACATAATTTCTCCATTCATTCACAGAACACCAATATTATCTTCTACGCTATTAAACGAGATGGTTGGTGCCAAAATACTTTTCAAATGTGAAAATTTTCAAAAAATGGGTGCATTCAAAATGCGAGGAGCTACAAATGCTGTAATGCAGTTAGATGAATCTCAAAAAGCAAATGGCGTTGTGACACATTCTTCAGGCAATTTTGCCCAGGCATTATCTTTAGCCGCTAAAAATTTAGATGTCAAAGCATTTATCGTCATGCCAGAAAATGCTCCAGAAGTAAAGGTTAGAGCAGTAAAAGGTTATGGTGGCATTATAACAAAATGTAAGTCAACAATTGAAGCAAGAGAAAATGCATCCAAAAAAATTATTGAAGAGACAAATGCCACATTTATTCATCCTTCAAATGATTTGAACGTTATTGTAGGTAATAGTAGTGCATGTCTAGAACTATTGCAAGATCATTCTGACTTGGAGTATGTAATTGTACCAGTTGGTGGTGGAGGCTTGATTGCTGGAACGGCTCTATCTGCCCACTATTTTGGGAATGATTGTAAGGTGATTGGTGCTGAACCAAAAGCTGTTGATGATGCTTTTCGTTCCATGAAAAGCGGTAAAATTGAAACCAATGTGTCTACAAATACGATAGCGGACGGATTGCGAACACATTTAGGAGACATCAATTTTCCTATTATTCAAAAGTATGTTGAAAAAATCATAACTGTAGAAGAAGATGAAATCATTCATGCTATGAAACTACTTTTTGAACGTTTAAAAGTAGTTGTTGAGCCTTCGAGTGCAGTTGCATTTGCAGCGGTTTTAAAAGAAAA